>NZ_JBYSZR010000004.1:106456-201784 GCF_058787375.1 Stenotrophomonas sp. FW305-3-2-15-E-LB1 | reverse complement strand
TACATGACGCGCTGGCCGCTGGCCAACGCCAACGCATGGATAGCCTGCACCGGCCTGGACCCTCGGCCCAACGAATCCGGCGGCAGAACCGGGCGGCGTCGACTGTCCAAACAAGGCGCGCCCGTACTGCGCCAGATGCTGTACATGGCGGCTATGGGGCTCAAGCGTTGCCGCGGCGGGCAACCGCTTTACGACGATCTATCAGGGCGCGGACACTCAAGCACAGCCGTATTCAACATTCTGGCCAGAAAGCTGGCCAGGATTGCGTGGGGCGTATTCAAGAGCGGCAAGGATTTCGATCCAGCCCTGTTGAAGGTGGGCCAAGCCCGCTTCCTGCAGGCTTGACTGCGAACATAGGATCTCGACTCTACACGGCCGTCGCCTGCCACCGCTGCAGCCACCCGGCAATGGCCGGGTCCAGCCGCGCATCCTCCGGCAGCCTTATGCCAAACCCTTCCTGCAGCACCTGCCGCACGTCGGCCACGTCGCGCAGTGCGCGCTTCTCCGGCGCCTTTCCCGGGCGGTACTCGGTGTAGTGGCCGCTGCCAACGGTGCGGCGTCCTTCCGGCCAGGTCAGCGATGCACGCAGTTCCCCGGGGAAACTCGACTGCGGGTGCGTGCACACATACCAGTTGCCCACCTCGTTGTCGGCCGCCGCGGGCGACGTCAGGTCGAAGCGGTACAGCGGACGCCAGTCCTCGCCGCTGCTGGCCGCCAGCTGGAAATCGCCATCGTCCAGCCGCTGCAGCCGGTAGCGCTCATGCGGCGTGTCCTGCGCCTCATGAGCGTGCAGGCGCAGCGGTACGGTCGGGGTCAGGCTGCCGAAGCCGGTATCCACCAGCCAGTCCTCGCCGTTCAGCCGCACCCGGATCAACAGGTGCGTGCGCGGCGTCAGTTCACCCTCGCCGGCCGACAGCAGCACGCGCGCACTCAAGGCGTGGGCGTCGAAGCCCAGCGACTGCAGCAGCGCGAGGAAGACGCCATTGAGCTCGAAGCAGTAGCCCCCGCGCTGCGCCTCCAGCAGCTTGCGCTGCACGCTGTCCAGGTCGATCGGCACGGGGTCGCGCAGCAGGCAGGTCAGGGTCTCGAACGGCACATGGGCGTTGTGGCACTGCTGCAGCAGGGTCAGCCCGGCCAGGGTGGCCGGCGGCGCGGTCTGCAACTGCAGGCGCTGCAGGTAACGGGGGATGTCGAGCGCGGTCATGACGGCACCAGGCGGGGCAGGGGCACCTACTGTGCAACCGCAACCGGGGTTGAGGTCAAGGGCGGGCGCCGATGTCATCGCCCCGTCGCCTGCGGCCGGTACAAAGACCGCGACCGCCGGCTCGGCGGCCCGATGCGGAAAACAGTCCTAAAGTCTTTCTGATCCAGGCCGATACAGGTGCGTCCTTTCGCCTGGAGTCTGTCATGTCGACCGCGGTTGTTCGCCTTCGGTCCCTGCGCACCCGCCTGGTTGGGCTGCGCTCGGCGTTTCCTGCCCTGTTGCGCTGGCTGCAGCCGCACCGGCTCAGCGTGGCCGACAAACTGAAGGCCACCCTGTGGGTCTGCGGCCTGGGTCTGGTCGCCATTGCCGGCGCCTACGCCTGGACCGGCCACGCCAGCGGGCAGGCCGCCCGCACCCAGGCCAGCTACCAGCATGGCAGCGATCTGGCGGCGGCGCTGGCCACCCGCGTGGCCGAAGCGCGGCGCCTGCAGACCCAGTATGCGCGCAGTTTCGATGATGCCGACCGCAGCCAGCTGCTGGCCACCCAGCAGGAACTGAAGGACGACCTGCAGGCGCTGCGCGCGATGCCGATGGATGCGGGCCGCCGCAAGGCGCTGCAGTCCCTGGCCGAGGCGGTCGACGGCTTCTCGCAGGGCATCGCCGCCCTGTTCGAGCGCGTGGATGAAATGGGCCGCGGCGATGCCGGCCTGGCCGCGCAGCTGCAGCAGGCCGCCGATGCACTGCAGGCGAACGTGGCCGCGCTGCAGCGTCCGGCACTGGAGCTGCACGTGCAGAAGATGCGCCGGCAGGAGGCCCTGCTGCTGCTCGATGGCGACTCCACCCACGCCGACCGGGCCAGCGAGGAGAAGCTGCCCTTCGACCTGGCCCTGGCCGGGTTGCCGGCCGAGGCGCAGGAACGCCTGCGTACCGACATGGATGCCTACCAGGCGGCGCTGCTGGGCTACACCGCCGCCCGCGTCGGCCTGGATGTGGAAGCACAATCGCTGCTCGATGCTGCGGCCGGCGTAGCGCCGGCACTGGCCGCGTTCCAGAAGGCACAGGTGCAGGCGCTGGCCCAGGCGCTGGCACGCCAGCAGGCCGGTGCACGCACCCTGAGCGTGCTGTTCGCCGCGACGCTGGCCCTGGTGGCCGGCGTGCTGATCACCAGCCTGGTGCTGGTGCTGCGCGCCGTGCGCCGCCCGATCCAGGACACCCTGCGCTTTGCCAGTGACATCGCCGACGATCGCCTGGACACCACCCTGCGCGTGCACAACGCCAACGATGAGATCGGCCAGCTGGCGCAGCGCCTGATCGACATGCAGCAGCGCCTGCGCGCGCGCATCGAGGAGGAACGCGCGGTGGCCCGCGGCAACACCCGCGTGCGCCAGGCACTGGACAGCGCACAGACCGGGCTGATGGTGATCGATGCGGAAGGGCAGGTGGCCTATGCCAATCCCGCGCTGCTGCAACAGCTGGGCATGCAGGCCGACGCGCTGGTTGGCAGCGATGCCGTGCGCCTGCACCCGGCGATGACCAGCCTGGCGGGCGTACGCCGTCGCGAGGAGCGCGAGATCAATCATCTCGGCGTGCGCTACCAGCTCATCGCCAACGCCATCATCGACGAGGATCACTTCCTCGGCGTGGCGGTGGAATGGCGCAGCCGCGCGCTGGAAACTCTGCTGGAAACCGAAGTGGCCGCGCTGGTCGACGCCGCCGCACACGGCGAACTGCACGGCCGCATCGCCCTGGAGGGCAAGCAGGGCTTCGTGCGCACGCTGTCCACCAGCATCAACCACCTGCTGGCCACGTTCGAAACCAACCTGGGCGACCTGCAGGCGCTGCTGGCAGCACTGGCCCGGGGTGACCTGAGCGTGCGCATGGAAGGCGACCTGCAGGGCGTGTTCGCGCGCATGCGCGACGATGCCAATGCCACCGTCGGCCAGCTCGGCCGCATCGTCACCCGCATCCAGCAGGCCACCTCGCGGCTGGACGTGGGCGTGGGCGAGATCGTCGCCGGCCACCATGATCTCTCGCAGCGCACCGAGCAGCAGGCGGCCAACCTGGAAGAAACGGCTGCGTCGATGCACGAGCTGACCGACACCGTCGGCCGCAACGCCGATGCCGCCGGCCGTGCCGATGCGCTGGTGCAGGGCGCGGCGGCGGTGGCCGCACGAGGCGGCCAGGCCGTGGGCCAGGTGGTGGCCACCATGCACGGCATCAGCGAAGCCTCGCGTCGCATCGGTGACATCACCCAACTGATCGACGGCATCGCGTTCCAGACCAACATCCTGGCGCTGAACGCCGCCGTGGAAGCCGCGCGTGCCGGCGAACAGGGCCGCAGTTTTGCCGTGGTGGCCTCCGAAGTACGGTTGCTGGCCCAGCGCAGCGCCGAGGCCGCCAAGCAGATCAAGGGCCTGATTGAAGACTCGGTGGCCCGCGTCGGCCAGGGCAATGTGCAGGCCGAACAGGCTGGCACCACCATGGGCGAGATCGTCGGCAGCGTGCAGCAGCTGGCGGAACTGCTCACCGCCATCCGCAGCGCATCGCAGGACCAGCACGCGGGCATCGCCCAGGTGAACCAGACCATCGTGCAGATGGAATCGAGCACCCAGCGCAATGCCAGCCTGGTGGAGGAAGCCGGTGCCTCCACCGCGCACATGCAGACGCAGGTCCAGGCTTTGGCTGAAGCGGTATCGGCGTTCCGCTTGCAGCCGGAGCGACGCCCGCGCGCGGCGGCGTGATGGAGTTTCGGTAGTGCCGGCCGCTGGCCGGCATTTCCATGGTCATGCCGGCCAGCGCCCGGCACTACCAGAGGGGGATCAATACACGTCGCGGCGGTAGCGCCCGCTCTCCAGCAGCGTCTCCACCGCATCATCGCCCAGCGCCGCACGCAGCACCTGGTCAACACCTTCGGCCATGCCCTGCAGCGAGCCACACACGTGGATCACCGCCCCACGCGCCAGCCACGCCTGCAGTTCCGCAGTAGCGGCCTGCAGCTGGTGCTGCACGTAGCCGCCACCATCGGCATCACGCGAGAACGCCAGGTCAACGCGCGCCGCGTGGCCCTCGGCCTGCCACTGCGCGATCTCCTCGCCGAACAACTGGTCGTGCGCGCGCTGGCGCTCGCCGAACAGCAGCCAATGGCCGTGTTCGCCATGCTGGGCGGCTTCGCGCAGCAGGCTGCGCAGGCCGGCAATGCCGGTACCGTTGCCGACCAGCACCATCGGCGTGCCGGCCTGGCGGTGGAAGCCAGGGTTGCGGTGCACGCGCGCGGCAATGCGGCTGCCCAGCGGTGCGTGCAGCGACAGCCAGCCCGAGCCCAGGCCGGGGCGGCCCGCAGCGTCGTGCACCAGGCGCACCACCAGTTCCACTGCACCATCGGCGGCACACGACGCGATGGAGTACTCGCGCCCAGGCAGCATCGGCAGGCCCGCCAGCCACAGCGCAGCGTCCTGTACCGGCAGCGCGGCGCCTTCGTCGGGCAGCACGCGCTCGCCTGCCAGGTCCAGCAGCGTGCGGGTGCAACCGTCGAGCAGCAGTGGCTGCAACGGGTCCAGCCCGCGTGCTTCCAGCACCGTCGTGGTGTGCTGCACGCTGTTGCGCGGTGCGATGTGCAGGATGTCGCCGGCCTGCCAGGTCGTGTCGGCAGGCGGTGCCAGGCGGATCTTCCAGATCGCGCCGCCCAAGCTGCCCGGGTTCAATGCTTCGCGTGCCAGCAGCTGCCAGTCGTGCATCTGCGTGGCCGGCGGCAGCACGCTGTCATCGGTGTCGATGCCGGTCAGTGCGCCCAGCTCGCGCTGCCACTGGCGCAGGGCCACCACCGAGGCGGCATCCACGTCGATGCGCGGAAACAGGGGCTGTGCCCCGTTGCCTGCCAGCCACGCGTCCACCTGTGCACCGAACGCGCAGTAGTGCGGGTACTGCCGATCACCCAGCGCCAGTACGCCATGGCGCAGGCCGGAGAGATCCACGTTCTGGGCCAGCAGCAGGCGTGCCGCACGGCGCGCGCTGTCCGGCGGCTCGCCATCGCCGAAGGTGCTGAGCACGAACAGGGCCTGCGGGCTGTCCTGCAGCAGCGCAGCGGTCACCCGCGCCAGCGGCAGCACCTGCACCGGGTGGCCGGCGGCCTGCAGCTGTGCCGCCGCGCGCCATGCCAGCTGTTCGGCCAGGCCACTCTGGCTGGCATGGATCACCCGCCACGGCGTGCCTTCGCCGCCGCTTTCCTGCGCTGCGGGCAGGGTCTGCCGCAGTGCACGTGCCGCGCGCTGGCTGCGCCGGCGGTCCAGGTACAGCATCCAGCCGGTGATGAAGAACAGGCTCATGGCCAGGCTGCTGAGCATCACCACCACCCGGCCGGGCAGGCCGAAGTAGCTGCCCGAATGCAGCGCGAACATGCTGGTGGCCAGCTTGCCGCCGCTGCCCTGGCGTTCGTAGGGGCGCGCTTCCAGCAGGGCGCCGCTGGCCGGGTCCAGCTGCAGCAGGTCGTGCGCGCGGTCGTGGTGGCCGCCGCGCAGGGCAGGGTCACCGGACATCACCCGCACGTTCAGCACCTGGCCCGGCTTTTCCGGCAGGCGCAGGTCGATGTAGCCGCTGCGCACGCCGGGCTGCGCGTACAGCGTGTCCTCCACGTGCTGCAGGTCGAGGGTCGCATCCGGGGCAACCTTGTGCTTGGCCGGTGCAGGCACGCCCAGCACGCTGTTGGCCGCGCTGCGGTACCAGTCGAACGACCACCACAGGCCGGTCAGCGCACTCATCAGGTAGATCAGCAGCACCCAGGTGCCGACCACCGAGTGCAGGCTCCACAGGAAGCCGCGGCCGCTGCGTTTCCATTCCACCGCCAGCCAGCTGCGCCAGTGCCACCAGCGCCGTGGCCAGCGCAGGTAGATGCCGGACAGCGCGAAGAACAGCAGCGCGATGGCGCAGCTGCCGACCACGACCTTGCCGCGCTCGCCCGCGGCCAGGTGCCGGTGCAGGTCTTCGACGAAGTCGAAGAACGCCTGGCCACGCAGGTGGCTGAAGCGTTCGCCGTTGTAGGGATTGAAATAGACCCAGTGGTCCTTGCCGCCAGCGAAGCGCGCCACCGAGGGGCGCTGGCCGGTGGCATCCACGCGCAGGCGCTGCAGCGGCCGATCGCTGCCGGCCTGCAGCAGCGGCACCAGTTCGCTCAACGCGAGGGCCTGCTGGCCGTCGGCGTGGTGCTCGGCGATGGCGGCGAAGCCGGGATTGGCCGCGCGGAGCAGCTCATCCTCGAAGGACAGGGTGGCGCCACTGAGGCCCATGATGGCCAGAAGGGTGCCGGCCGTGATGCCCAGCAGCCAGTGCAGTTGGAACAGGACGTTCTTGAACATCGGGGAGAGAGGCCGTTGAGGCTGCCGCCCGCATCCTGCGCAACAGCAAATGAGAATTAATCCGTAATTCTCCGGGCGCGGACGGGCTGCGGTCAAGGAGGGTTTTAGTGCAGGGCTTGCAGCCCTGCACCCGCTTCAGGCCACGTCCACGTCAACGTCAAAAGCTGGCTTTCCGTGGGTTGGCGGGGTGGGTCCGGCTGAGGGGGACGCTGCAAGTACGTCCATGTAAGCTCGGTCGCCGCATCCATGCGGCTCACACCCCCTCAACCGGACCCACCCCGCCTTCGACAGGTTTCTGCGAGCTGTCGGAACGACGCTCTGCTTTGGTGGGTGCCGACCGTTGGTCGGCACGGGGTCGGAATTTCGATATCTGAGAGATTTCATCCACGCCATGCGTGGATGAGTTCATTCGATATCTGACAGATGTGCCGACCAACGGTCGGCACCCACCAACAGTCGCGGGAATCTGTCAGAGGCGGCGCACTGTGGGGTTTGCGGGGTGTGAGCCGCATGGATGCGGCGACCAAGCCCCCATGGATGGGTTTACGGCGTCCCCGCAAACCCACAGTGCCCCGCCATCCCACGGAAAGCCCGCTTCGGCTTTTGACGTTGCCGTTGCATTGAGCAGGTGCAGGGCTGCAAGCCCTGCAACAACACCCTCACTCCACCCAGCCTGCAATCTCACCGTGCTCGAACGGCCCCAGCTTGGCCTTCACCATCCGCCCCTGCGCATCAAACAACACGCTGTACGGCAGCAGCCCCTGCGTATTGCCCAGCTGCACGCTGGCATCTCGTGGGCCCGGGGTGTCCAGCACGATCGGGTACCCCACCGGCACCCGCTGCAGGAAATCAGCCACGCCCTCCGGCGTATCCAGTGCCAGGCCCAGCACCTGCACGCCGTGCGTGCCCTGCGCGTCGGCGAAGCGCGCCAGCTCGGGCATTTCCTCGATGCAGGGCCCGCACCAGCTGGCCCAGACATTCACCAGCAGCGGTCGCCCGCGGAAACGCTGGCGGATGTCCAGTGCTTGCCCGTCCACGCCGGGCAGTACCAGTGCCGGCAACGCATCGCCGGCGCGAAGGACAGGAATGGGAGACTTCACATCAGCGGGCGTCGAAGCAGCCGGCGCCGGCGCTGGCGTCAACCGATGCCCGGCCCACAGGCCAAGGCCGGCGGCCAGCACCGCTGTCCACAGCAGTGCGGGCCGTTGCCAGTTCATCGGGCGGTGCGCAGCAGCGCTTCTTCCACCAGGGCCTGGGTCAGCAGCGTCGGCAGCACGGTCGGCGGTGCGCCCGGGCCGTACACCACGTACAGCGGCACGCCCACGGCCTTGTGCTCATCCAGGAACGCAGTGATCTGCGGGTCCACGTTGGTGTAGTCGCCGCGCATGTACACCGCGTTGGTGCGCTTGAGCAGTTCCTTGAACTCCGGGCGCGACAGCACCGCGCGTTCGTTGGCCTTGCAGCTCACGCACCAGTCGGCGGTCATGTTCACGAACACCACGCGGTTGTCCGCACGCAGGCGGTCCAGCATCTGCGGCGAATACTCCACCACGTTGTCACTGGCGGCCTGGGCGGCGCGCGCCGGCGGGGCCAGCTGGGTCACGCCCCACACCGGGGTGAGCGCGGCCAGGGCCAGCAGCACGCCCAGCAGGCTGGCGCCACGCTTGCTGCGCCAGCGGCTGGTCTCGAACAGCCACAGGCCGGCGGTCAGCAGCAGCAGGCCACCCAGGGCCAGCGCCATGCCGTCCACGCCGCGCTGCTTGCCCAGCACCCACAGCAGCCACAGCGCGGCGGCATACATCGGGAAGGCCAGCACGTGCTTCAGCGTTTCCATCCACGGGCCGGGCTTGGGCAGGCGGCGGGCCAGGGCCGGCACGAAGCCGATCAGCAGGAACGGCAGGGCCAGGCCCAGGCCGAGGAACAGGAACACCAGCATCGCCGCGATCGGCGGTGCCATGAAGGCGTAGGCCACGGCCGGGCCGAAGAACGGACCCACGCAGGCGCTGCCGACCACGCAGGCCAGCACGCCGGTGAAGAAATCGCCGGCCGGGCCGCTGCGGCGGGCCAGTGACTGGCCCAGGTTGCCGATGCCGCCGCCCATGGTGAACACGCCGGACAGGCTGAGGCCGACGGCGAACATGATGTAGGCCAGCGCCGCCACCACGCCCGGGTGCTGCAGCTGGAAGCCGATGCCCACCGCGTTGCCGAGCATGCGCAGGCCCACCATCAGCGCGCCGATCACGGCGAAGGCCACCAGCACGCCCAGCGTGTACCACATGGCATGGCTGCGGGCGCGCTCGGCGCTCTCACCGCTCTGCGCCAGGCTCAGCACCTTCAGCGACAGGATCGGCAGCACGCAGGGCATCAGGTTCAGGACCAGGCCACCGCCCAGGGCCAGCAGCAGCACCCACAGCAGTGAACTGTCGGTCTTCGGCACGCTGCCCGGCGGCTTGGTGCGCCTGGCATTGTCCTGCTGCGCATCGGCGGCGAACGCATCACCGCCCGCGGCGCTGTCAACGGCAGCGCCGGTGGCATCGTTGGGCACGGTCGGCAGCAGGCGCCGCGGTGTGCCATCGGCCTCCTCGCGCGGGCTGTCGCTGGCCGTGGCAGGCGCTGCAGTGGCCGTGCCGTTGCCGGCGGCGGTCAGCGTGCCGGCCGGAATCGACAGCTTCACCCGGCGGGTCATCGGCGGGTAGCAGATGCCATCGGTCTGGCAGCCCTGGAAGGTCACCACCAGGGTGCTGTCCACGGCCTCGGTGCGGGTGCGGCGCAGCGGCAGCGGCACTTCCACCTGGTTGAAGTACACCGAGACATCGCCGAAGTGCTCATCGCGGTGCGACTGCGCGGCCGGCCAGCGCGGCTTGTCGGCCAGCACGCCGGTGCTGCCTTCCAGCTTCAGCGAGGTGCGGTCGCGGTACAGGTAATAGCCCGGCGCGGGGGTGAAGCGCAGCAGCAGGGTGTTGCCGTCGCTGGCGATGGCATCGAAGCCGAATGCCTGTTCCGACGGCAGCGGCAGGGCCTGGGTGTTGCTGGCGCCCGGCAGGCGCAGGCCACCGCCGCTACCGGCCAGCGGGTTGTTGAACGGGCTCACGCCGGTGGCGCGCGCGGTGGGCAGCGCGGCCTTGCCGCCGGCGCCGGGCAGGGTCACCTGCACGGTGCGCTTCTGCGGCGGGTAGCACACGCCGGCATCGGCGCAGCCCTGGTAGCGCACTTCCAGGCTGATGGTGCCGGCCGCATCGGTCGGTGCGCCGGGCAGGGTGGCCTGCAGGCGCTCGCGGTAGGTCTCCACCTCGCCGAAGAAGTCGTCGTGGTGCTTGTTGCCGGCCGGCATCTGCAGGGCGCCGGCATTGAAGGCCGGGTCGGCCTTGACGCTGGTGCGGTGGCGATACAGGTAATAGCCGGGGGCGATCTTGAACTGCAGTTGGATCTGGCCACGTTCGGGCGCACTGGCGGTCAGCGCGAACGCCTGGTCGACCGGCAGCAGGTCCTTCTCATCCAGCGCGAAGGCCGGCAGGGACAGCCAGAGCAGGGCGCACAGCGCGGCGCCACGAGCAAACAACTTCATCAATCGGTGTCCTCCCGGGTCTGTGCCCGGATCCAGTCCAGATACGCCGGCAGGCCGGCCCGGGTTTCGACCGCGATGCACTCCGGGAGTTCATACGGATGCAGTTCGACGATGCGGGCGATGGCGTCATCGACGCGGCTCGCCGTGGTCTTCACCAGCAACTGCAGTTCGGCGTCGGTGATGACGTCGCCCTGCCAGCGGTAGGTCGACTGTGCGCCATCCAGGCGGGTGACACACGCAGCCAGGCGCTCGCTGACCAGCGCGTGCGCGATGCGCTCGGCACTGGCCCGGTCCGGGCAGGTGGTCAACAGCAGCAGGACGGGATCGACGGTCGACATGACCGCCGAGTATAGGGCCGCCGCCGGGTCAGGACCCGGCGGCGGCATGGACCGCTGCGTTGCGCGGTCAGTTGGCCAGCTGGCAGCTGGTCGGTTTTGCCGAGGTGAACAGGGCGGGGGTCGCCCACTCGGGGTGGTCGATGAACGGGTTGCGGTTGCCCTGGAACGAGTAGATCACGTCATTTCGCGCACGTTCGGCGGCATCCGGCGGGTCGGACAGGTGCCAGTCGATCAGGGTCGACAGCAGGCCCATGTAGGCCGGCGAGCTGCTGGTCTTGACGATCTTGCTGCGGTCGTCGGTCAGTTCCAGGTCCGGCTCGGACTGGCCGGTGGCCGCATCCTTGCCGCCCTCATAGCGGATGGCCATGTACATCACCGCACGCGCCATGTCGCCCTTGCGCTTGCCCCACACCTCGAAGGTGCCGGTGTTGCCGTCGGGGGTGCGCACCCAGTTGGAATTGCCCGGGTAACCGCCGCTGCCGCCGCCCTGGCCGTTGTTGGCCTCGGTGGCGCGCTCGCCGCAGTTGGCATCGCACTTGCCGAACGGCTTGTTGCCGCGGTCGGCATTCCACTGCGCATCGGTCAGGTACAGCATGTGGGTGTCGGTGTACGGGGCGTACGGCAGGCCCTTGTCGCCGGTGGTGCTGGCAAAGCCCAGCGAGTTCGGCCAGGTGTGCTCGCGGTTGTAGGTCAGGCCGCTGCCCGTGCCCGCACGGCTGCTCACCTTGGTGTAGCTGTGGTTGCGGTAGGCATCGAGGATCTTGCCGCTGTTGTTCGGGTCTTCGTCGGCAATTTCCAGGATGGTCCAGGTGCTGGTACCCGAGCCGCTGTACGGGTAGGCGGTGTGGCCCTTGATGGTCTCGTGCAGCGAGCAGCGCAGCTGGCTCGGGCTGGAGGTGTTCACCTTGGAGTAGTAGCCCTCCGGGGTGCCCGGATTGCCGGGGTCCGGATTGCCCGGGTCCGGGTTGCCGGTGGTGCTGGCCACGGTGAAGGCGATGCGGCTGTCAGCGGCCGGGTGCGCGCCCTGGTTGTCGGTGATGCGCGCGGCGCGGATGTCGAAGCGGCAGGCCTCACCGGCCACCAGGGCGGTGTTGGTCGACAGCTTCACGGTCTTGCCGCTGCCCGGCCAGGTCAGCGGCACGCTGCCGGATTTGCCGCAGCTCAGGGCAAAGGCGCCGCTGGCCAGGGTCACCGTCTCGCTGAACACCACTTCCAGGTCGGCTGCGGCCGGGAAGGTGCTGCTGCCCTGCGCCGGGGTGGTGGTGGTGACCGACGGCGGCGTGTTCGGGCCGCCCGGGGTACCGCCACCGCCGTTGAAGGTCTGGTTGTTGTTGCAGCGGCCGAACGTCTCACCGGCCGATTCGGCCCAGGTGAAGTGGGCGTACTGGCTGCCGCTGCCGGTCAGCTGCAGCGAGGTGCCCGGGGCGGTGCTGTTGGTTTCGGCAACCGGGATGTTCTGGCTGGTCATGCCGGCGGCGGGGCCACCGGAGGCGGTGATCGCGCCTTCGTAGCTGAGGAACTGGACCACCTTGCCGCTGGCGTCGACCAGGGCGATACCGTCGTTGGGGCCGTTCTGGAGGCCGTTGGTCGGGTAGGTAACCACCGCGAGGGTGGCACTGCCGCAACCGGCGGCGGTGCCGGCCGGCACCGGCTTGTTGTCGTAGACCACGGCCGCCGAGGCGTTGGCGCCGTTGTACAGGTACAGGCGGTAGCCGGACAGGTCCTCGCCCGCGGTGGCAACCACTTCGATGGCTTCGCCGACGTCACCGGCCGGGGTGCTGTCGTCGTAGTGCAGTTCGTTGATGAAGACCTCGGCCTGGGCCGGCGCGGCGGCCAGCGCCAGCAGGCAGGCGGCGGCGAGCGGGGACAGCAATCGCATCGACTACTCCTTGTGATTGGGAATGCCGGGCGAGCCTAAGGCCGAACGCGTGACACTTTGTCGTAACTGAACGTCAGATATCTGACACTGCGACGCAGTTCACCAAAATTGCGGGAACCGGCCCTGGCTCCCGTCTGTCCGTCGCCGCAGCGCACGGTCGAAAAATTTTCCGTCACGGGGCTTGAAAGGCCCGGGGGCAGCTCCATCTCTGTCCTGCTCCCGACCTGTCGGGCTTTTTCACGAGCAATGCTGGCAGTCACCTGGGGTGAGTGCTAACATCGCCAGACTTTTTCAGACCAATCAATAACTTAAGAGGTCTCTCATGAGCATCAAGCCGCTGCACGACCGCGTTGTGGTCAAGCCGATCGAAGCCGACGAAATCTCCGCCGGTGGCATCGTCATTCCGGATTCGGCCAAGGAAAAGTCCACCAAGGGTGAAGTCGTCGCCGTCGGCCCGGGCAAGGCCCTGGACAACGGCACCGTGCGCGCCCCGTCGCTGAAGGTTGGCGACAAGGTCATCTACGGCCAGTACGCCGGCAGCTCGTACAAGAGCGAAGGCGTCGAGTACAAGGTCCTGCGCGAAGACGACGTGCTCGCCATCATCGGCTGAGCCTCGGCGCGACCTGCTTTCCTGTAAGACATCCCTTTTCGTCGCCGGGCCTGGCCCGGCGCAAACATCGAGGTAATCGCAATGGCTGCCAAGGATATTCGTTTCGGTGAAGACGCCCGTTCGCGCATGGTGCGCGGCGTCAACGTTCTCGCCAATGCCGTCAAGGCCACCCTGGGCCCGAAGGGCCGCAACGTCGTGCTGGAAAAGAGCTTCGGCGCTCCGACCATCACCAAGGACGGCGTCTCCGTCGCCAAGGAAATCGAACTGGCTGACAAGTTCGAGAACATGGGCGCGCAGATGGTGAAGGAAGTTGCTTCGCGCACCAACGACGACGCGGGCGACGGCACCACCACCGCCACCGTGCTGGCCCAGGCCCTGATCCGCGAAGGCGCCAAGGCTGTGGCCGCCGGCATGAACCCGATGGACCTGAAGCGTGGTATCGACAAGGCCGTCGTGGCCGCCGTTGCCGAGCTGAAGAACATCTCCAAGCCGACCGCCGACGACAAGGCCATTGCCCAGGTCGGTACCATCTCGGCCAACTCGGACGAGTCGATCGGCCAGATCATCGCTGACGCGATGAAGGAAGTCGGCAAGGAAGGCGTGATCACCGTTGAGGAAGGCTCGGGCCTGGACAACGAGCTGGACGTGGTCAAGGGCATGCAGTTCGACCGCGGCTACCTGTCCCCGTACTTCATCAACAACCAGCAGTCGCAGACCGCTGACCTGGATGACCCGTTCATCCTGCTGCACGACAAGAAGATCTCCAACGTCCGTGACCTGCTGCCGGTGCTGGAAGGCGTCGCCAAGGCCGGCAAGCCGCTGCTGATCGTTGCCGAAGAAGTCGAAGGCGAAGCGCTGGCTACCCTGGTGGTCAACACCATCCGTGGCATCGTCAAGGTCGTGGCCGTCAAGGCTCCGGGCTTCGGCGACCGTCGCAAGGCGATGCTGGAAGACATGGCCGTGCTGACCGGCGGCACCGTGATCTCCGAAGAAGTTGGCCTGTCGCTGGAAAAGGCCACCATCAAGGACCTGGGCCGCGCCAAGAAGGTGCAGGTTTCCAAGGAAAACACCACCATCATCGATGGCGTGGGTGACAAGGCTGCCGTCGACGCACGCGTCGGCCAGATCAAGACCCAGATCCAGGACACCTCCTCGGATTATGACCGCGAGAAGCTGCAGGAACGCGTTGCCAAGCTGGCCGGCGGCGTTGCCGTGATCAAGGTCGGCGCGTCGACCGAAATCGAAATGAAGGAAAAGAAGGATCGCGTCGACGACGCCCTGCACGCTACCCGTGCAGCCGTTGAAGAAGGCGTGGTCCCGGGCGGCGGCGTTGCCCTGGTCCGTGCGGTCACCTCGCTGGCTGGCCTGAAGGGCGCCAACGAAGACCAGAACCACGGCATCCAGATCGCCCTGCGTGCGATGGAAGCCCCGCTGCGCGAAATCGTGGCCAACGCCGGCGAAGAGCCGTCGGTCATCATCAACAAGGTCAAGGAAGGCACCGGCAGCTTCGGCTACAACGCCGCCACCGGCGAGTTCGGCGACATGCTGCAGTTCGGCATCCTGGACCCGACCAAGGTGACCCGTTCGGCGCTGCAGAACGCTGCCTCGATCGCTGGCCTGATGATCACCACCGAAGCCATGGTTGCCGAAGCTCCGAAGAAGGACGAGCCGGCCATGGGTGGCGCCGGTGGCATGGGCGGCATGGGTGGCATGGGCGGCATGGACTTCTAAGTCCACGCGTTCCCGACGTAATGAAAAACCCCGCCGGAAGGCGGGGTTTTTTTATGGGCGCGTTCGGCACACCGCGTGGATGAACCCGACACAGTAGATCCACGCCATGCGTGGATGACGCCCCCCGCTTGGAATCTGCTTCTGCCAAAATTATGATTAGCCGCCTAATCACATAGATGTCCGCAATGCTGGAAGCAAAACACACCGCCCTCATCGACGAGGCCGCCCGCCGCGGCCACGCCAACCTGGACCAGCTGCGCCTGTGCTTCCAGCTGCTTTCCCTGTCCACCGCCATCGACCGCGACTGCGCCACCCGTCTCGCCCCGCACGGCCTCAGCGAAGGCCGTTTCATCGTGCTGTTCCTGCTGCATGGCGCGGGCGGCACGCTGCCGCCGCACGAACTGGCCGAACGCGCAGGCGTCACCCGCGCCACCATCAGCGGCCTGCTCGACGGGCTGCAGCGCGAAGGCCTGCTGCAGCGCAGGCACGATGCCGAGGACGGCCGCCGCCTGCAGATCGTGCTGACCGCCCGCGGCAAGCGCCTTGCCGAGGAACTGTTCAACCAGCACACGCAGTGGATCGGCGGACTGTTCAATGGCCTGGATGCCACCGAACAGGCGCAGCTTTCGCAGCTGCTGGGCAAGGTCTGGCTGCACACCGACAGTGGGCGCGAGTCCACGCCATGAGCGCTGCCATCAGCGCCGCGCGGAGGCACGAATTGGATATCGGCGAGGCGGCCAGCACGCATCTGGCCGAATGTCTTGCCGTGGATTTCGCAACGCTGCTGCACGCGGTCGCAGCGCTGCCAGACGCCGCCGTGCAGCGCATGCGTGATGCCGCCAGCAAGGGCATCACCCAACGCATGGCGCTGGCGGCAACACTGCTGCGCGAAGCAGGGCAGGGCGACCCCGCGCGCTGGCAGTCGCATCCCTCGGACACCGTGCGCGGTTGGGCCTGCTACCTCATCGGCAGTGATGCCACGCTGGCGCTGGCCGGGAAACTGCAGGCGATGCAGCCACTGGCCGATGACGCGCACTTCGGCGTACGCGAATGGGCGTGGTTGGCGGTGCGTACCGATCTCGTGGCGGCGCCACAGCAGGCGCTGCAACTGCTGCTGCCGTGGGCGCATGAAGCCTCACCCTACCTGCGCCGCTTCGCCTGCGAAGCACTGCGCCCGCGCGGCGTCTGGGCCACGCACATCGCCCTCTTCAAGCAACAACCGCAACACGCACTGCCGCTGCTGGACGCCCTGGCGAACGACCCCGAGCGCTACGTGCAGGACGCGGTGGGCAACTGGCTCAACGATGCCAGCAAGACACAACCCGAGTGGGTGCGCGACCTCTGCGCGCGCTGGCAGCGCGAACACAGCAGCGCAGCAAACACGTACATCCGCAAGCGCGCCCAACGCTCCCTTCGGTAGCGCCGGGCCATGCCCGGCGGACGATCCAACACCACCAACCCAAGGAAGGCCCCAATGCCCCACATCCTCATCGAGCACTACACCGCAACTCCCGCCTGGGCTGCACTCCCGCCCGAGCAACGCAGCGCCTTCTTTGCCCGCATCGGCGCCGGCATGCAGCAGTTCGACGCGGCGCGAATCGCCCCGTTGGCAATGGGCCGCGTCGCCCGCGATGTGCCGCATGGCAGCGCCGATCAGTTCTATGCCGTCTGGCAGTGCGCCAGCCGCGCCGACGCCGATGCACTGGTCGCCGGCATCAGCGCCACAGGCTGGCATGAGTACTTCACCACCACCAACACGGTCGGCCCCGTGGACGAAATGCCGCAGCACCTGCACGATCTGGCGACCCGCGAGTAGATCCACGTCACGCGTGGCTGAACCTCCACGCCACCCGATAGCGCCGGGCCATGCCCGGCGTCTCCCCAGTCATCCGCCACTGCCTGACTACCGCGGACGCACCCGCTCGGCCACGTGCGTACTTAGTTCCAGGCAGGCCATCATCAGGCCTTCCATCACGCGCGGGCCGACATCATGTTCCTGCCCGCCATTCCGGCTACGCGTCGTAGATCCACGCCATGCGTGGATGAAGCCTCCCATGCAACCAGGTAGCGCCGGGCCATGCCCGGCGGCTCTCCAGTACTCCGCCAGTGCCTGACTACCGCGGCCGCACCCGCTCGGCCGCATGCGTGCCCAGTTCCAGGCAGGCCATCATCAGACCTTCCATCACGCGTGGACCAACATCATGTTCCGGTCCGCCGCTCTGGCGGCTGCGCTCGGCGGCCAGCAGCACCTCATGCACGATACGCAGCCCGGCAAGCGCGCAATCGCCATCGGACAACTGGATGCGCCGACCGATCGCCAGATTGGGCTCGGGCCAGGGATGGCCATCGCTGCCGGCACCCGCGCCGATGCGTTGCAGGCTTGCGATGAAACTGTGGGGATCAAGCGCGGCGTCGTCGGCGTTGGTGCTGGTCGAATCGTCGTGGTTGCGGCCCGGAAAAGGGACGTGCTTTGCATTCATGGCATGTGCTCCGTACAGAAAAGACGGCAGCGCCACCGGAATAGGTGGCGGACGGTACGTGTCTGGAAGCCGGGAAACAGAAGTAAACCGGTGGACCCTTGGGTCCCCACGCACCGCCCGCCATGGAACGCGGACGATATGCCAGCCGGCGCCGCAACACGCGGCGCCGGCTGGCAAACGTTTCTTCTGTTGCACGGGCTTCCAGACCCGGCCACCCGTTTTCGGTGGCAATCCATCTAGTGCACATGCCTGCGCGCAGCACCAAGGGCATCCGCGACAGCCATGAAAACGCGGCGCAGTATTGCATACGCAGGAAGCCATGAAATCCGCTGTTTCACCCGTATTTTTCTGCGGTTGAACTTCGCACGTGAGAAGGAACAGATGCGTCACGCAGCGTTCCTTCATGCAGGTCATTCCCGACACGATCAATGAACGCGCAAATGATGCGTCCTCCAGAATGACGCTTCTTCCCGGCGAATGAACTCAAGTGTTCTGGGACAATTTCTGGCTGCCCACGTTGGCGGGAAGTCGAAGCTCGCATGGAGGGCGAGCATCATGTCAGTCATCCAGGAATATGCACTCGCAGATTGCATTCGCGAGCTTGTTCGATTCGTCGACGGGCAGACTTCCAGTGGTGCAGAGGATGTGCATGCTCCCGCGTTTGCGTACCTCCTCACGCCCAAACAGTGCGATGACGTCGATCGAGTCTGTGACGAGAACGGCTGGTTACGGTTGAACTGCTACGCGGTCATGCTTGGTCCCGGTGAAATACGGCACGTTCTGGATGCCCGTAGGCAGAAAGACGGCCTGATGCGTTCCGAGATCGAAGAGCTTCTGGCCAAAGCGTACAGCCCGCGTAGCCTCATGAGATGCAATCCGCCGGGCGGTTCCGACGCTGCACCACGGCGAAGCGAGCAGCAGTCCGTCATGCTCAACACGCACCAGAAGCTATACATCGGGGGTACGCCGTACTACGCGACGGCGGTACTGGAAATCCGTGTTTCTGGATCCAGAAGATACTTGGCCCCGGTGACGTGCTATCACGTGACCGAGGCCAAGAAACGAAAGATGCTGAAGTGACTACGTAGGAAGGACGGCCTCATTGGCAGGCTTCCGCACTCAAGCGAACAGCCCCGGCGCCAACAATTTCCCTTCATATGCCCCCTACGGGACTTCGCAGCTCCGCCGACAAATTTTCTGCTGTCTGCGTAGTCGGCGCTCACTATACCGGCGCCTCAGGGGAGCCGCAACGAACCTTCCAGAAGTTGGGGGGAAGGCGTCATCGTCGGTTCCTTACACGGCTGCCACCGTACGGCGTTCACACTGGCCACTGCCGAATGAGGCTGAGCAGGCCAGGGCACATGCGCCTGTCACCAATACGCGGTAAACATGACGATTGCCCATGTCCACCCGCAGGGAAGTCGATCATGCAGAGCAAGCTCCAGGTCACGCTGTACGGAACCCTTGGCGAAAGCCCGGCACTGCAGTTGCCGGGGCTGGAAGGGCCGTCGGTGGCCATCCTGGAATCGACCCTGCGCCAGCTCGTCTCTGATCTCTACACCGCCCGCGCACTGCTCAACCCCGAGCAGCTGGACGAGGCACAGAAAGAACTGGACCGCGTGGTGGAGCGCTGGGTGGACATCCACGAAGGCCTGCTGCTGGACGTGGAAGTGCACGGCAAACGCTGACTCGGCCACTGCCTGAACAGCTCCCGCAGTTGCCGATGAAACATTTTGCACTGCGCAAAAGCTGTGCTATCAATACACCCCATGAACGCCGTCAACGCCAACTTTTATTGGTATTACTTTCCGAAGCCTCTGGCGGAGGAAGGACTGCGTTCACCCTGAAGAAACCTTCAGACGCATTCCCGAAAGCCGCCAGCGAACCTGGCGGCTTTTTTCATGTCGCCACGCTGGGGGCCCCCAACGTTCCGGAGAACCCCCGCAATGCCCCCGCACACCGACGACCTGCGCATCCGCACCATTGAACCGCTGACACCGCCCGCCCAGCTGCTGGCGATGCTGCCCTGCGACGATGAAGCCTCCGACACCGTCAGCGCCTCGCGCGCGGCCCTGCACGAGATCCTGCACGGCCGCGACGACCGCCTGGCGGTGGTGGTGGGCCCGTGCTCGATCCACGACCCGCACGCGGCCATCGAATACGCCCAGCGCCTGAAGCCCCTGCGCGATGTGCTGGCCGGCGAACTGGAAATCGTCATGCGCGTGTACTTCGAAAAGCCGCGCACCACGGTGGGCTGGAAGGGCCTGATCAACGATCCGGACCTGGATGGCAGCTTCAAGATCGACAAGGGCCTGCGCATTGCCCGCGGCCTGCTGCGTGATATCAACAAGCTGGGCCTGCCGGCCGGCGTCGAGTTCCTCGATGTGATCTCGCCGCAGTACATCGCCGACCTGGTTGCGTGGGGTGCCATCGGTGCACGTACCACTGAAAGCCAGGTGCACCGCGAACTCGCTTCGGGCTTGTCCTGCCCGGTCGGCTTCAAGAACGGCACCGACGGCAACGTCAAGATTGCCGCCGATGCCGTGGGCGCAGCATCGAACCCGCATCACTTCCTGTCGGTCACCAAGCAGGGCGGCACCGCCATCGTGTCGACCACCGGCAACCCGGATTGCCATGTGATCCTGCGCGGTGGCAAGCAGCCGAACTACGACGCAGCCAGCGTCGGCGAGGCCTGCCAGGCACTGGCCAAGGCCAAGCTGCCGACGCGCCTGATGATCGATGCCAGCCACGCCAACAGCCTCAAGAACCCCGAAAACCAGCCGAAAGTGATCGAGGACATCGCCACCCAGCTGGAAGACGGCGAACAGCGCATCGTGGGCGTGATGGTGGAAAGCCATCTGGTCGGTGGCCGCCAGGAACTGGTGGAAGGCCAGCCACTGGTCTACGGCCAGAGCATCACCGATGGCTGCATTGATTGGGACACCACCGTACAGGTGCTGGAGCGCCTGGCCGCTGCCGTGCGCGCCCGTCGTGAAGTGAAGGTGTCCGAAGCCGCTTGAGTGCGGCACGTGTGTGGATGGCGGCCAGCGCCTGCGGGGGTGCGGCCGCGATCAGGGTCGGTCGGAGTTGGAGACCGGCCCGTCCGCACCGGCGATGCGCCTGGCGCTGCGTAAGTACGACAGCGCCAGGTACATCGCCGGGGTGGTGATACCGGTTTTTGTAGCGTCGGGCCATGCTCGACTGACGCAGTAGATCCACGCCATGCGTGGATGATTGCCCGCCCATGACGGCTACGACCCGTCGGCAACCACATCAGCGCCGCCTGGGCGCTCCCGGCTATCGATGATCCTGCGCCTGGCAGGCATCCATCGAAACCGTACCTCACTGATTCCACTGAAGAATCTGCAGGCTGCAGACGAGTCTCGACCGTGCCCGGCGCTGCCTGCCGCAAACGGCCATTCCCCTTGCCCTGCCTGCGCCTCACGGTTGTCCGTCCGGGGAGCGCCAACCTAGGGCGGCAGGAGCGGAAGCGTGGCTATGGACTTGACGAAACTTATCACGGTGATAAATTAAAGCCGGTGTTGTGGAGGGTTGATCCGACACAATTGCAGCGGCTCCAGGACTCCGGGACGTCGCGCCGGGCGATCAGTGTTCGCGGGTTGCCCTTGATTGATCTGCCGGCCTTGCAGCAATGCGTGCACACAGGCGGGTTGCAGCCGGACGATGTCTGGGTGGCCACCCACAAAGCACAGAGGGATCTGGAAAACCTGCGTTGGACGCTGGGCGATCTGCTGGACTGTCTGGTGCGCCTGCACGCAGAGGACTACAGAGGATCGGAATGGTGCACAGACCAACGGGGCAACTGGCATCCATGCGACGCCTACGCCATCCGCTACGACGATGTGCGGAAGTGCCGGATCAACCGATCGGACATCAACTACTACCTCAAGTTTTCAGTTGGCCAGGATGGAAGTCTGCGGATCGTTTTTCTCAGTTGCCATTTGTAGAGCGCCATACGCTTGACCGGAGCACACCATGAACAAAGATACCCCTCGGATGTGTCCCGCCTGCCAGCAGGTGCAACTGGTGGCATCCACGCGCGAACGGCATTTCAATCCACGCGGCCACCGCGTAGTGGTCGAGCTGCTGGTGATGCAGTGCCCCGCTTGTGGCGCTACGGCAACCAGTGCGGTGCAGCAGATCGAAAACCTCAGCAGGCTTGCCGCACGGCGTGAACACTATGGGGGCCTGCTGCTGGGCGAAGATGTGCTGGCGCTCCGGCGGCGCTATGGCTTGACCCAGCGCGCAGCGGCCAAGCTCTTTGGAAAAGGCGCAATCGCGTTTTCCCGTTACGAGAATGAAGCAACGTATCCTGACGATGCCACGACGATGCTGCTCGCGCTGGCGACGGAGAAACCGGACGTGGTGCGATGGCTTGCCGAGCGCACGGGCACGGTGGTGCCATTGCTGGACCCGCCGCGGGAAGCTGCAACCAAGCCTGCACGGCGTGTGGCGAGAAGCCGTAGGGCCACACCCGGCACGCCGAGAGGGCCTGCCCGATCAGCGCGCTGATCCGCCTTTCTGTAGTCGATCCATGCTCGACTGACGCAGAACGCAGTCGAGCATGGCTCGACTCTACGTGGCCTTCCTTTTCCGCACCCTCGCCAACGCCAGATACATCGCCGGCGTCGTGTACAACGTCAGCCACTGGCTGACCAGCAGGCCGCCCACGATCGCGATGCCCAGCGGCTGCCGCAGCTCCCAGCCCTCGCCATTGGCGAGCATCAGCGGCAGCGTGCCGAGCAGCGCCGCCAGTGAAGTCATCAGGATCGGCCGCAGGCGAAGCCGGGCCGCATCCATCACCGCGTCGTGCGCGCTCAGGCCACGGCGTTCGCCGGCCAGGGCGAAATCCACCAGCAGGATGGTGTTCTTCATCACCACGCCCACCAGCAGGAACAAGCCGAGCAGGGCGATCAGGTTCAGTTCGTTGCCGAACACCCACAGTGCCAGCAGCGCGCCGATGCCGGCCGAGGGCAGGGTGGACAGGATCACCAGCGGCTGCAGGAAGCTCTCGTACAGGATGCCCAGCACCAGGTAGACCGCCAGCGTGGCGCCCAGCACCAGCCACAGCTGGCGCGCGCGCAGGCTGTCCAGGCCACCGGCTTCGCCGGACAGCTTGGCCTGCACGGTGCGCGGCAGCATCAGCTTTGCCATGGCGGTGTTGATGGCCTGCGTGGCCTGCTCCAGGCCGACACCCGGCGCCAATGCGAATTCGATCCAGATCGAGGCGAACTGTTCGCTGTGGTAGATGCGGTCCGGCGCCATGCCATAGCGCCAGCTGGCGATGGTCGACAGCGGAATGCGCTGGCCCGTGCCATCCACCACCTGCAGGCGCGCCAGCGTGCCCGGGTCCTGGGTGTGCCTGGGGTCCAGTTCCATCACCACGCGGTACTGGTTGAGGCTGTCGTAGAGCGTGGCGACCTGGCGCTGGCTGAAGGAGTTGTTGAGCATGCTGGCCACCGTGCGCAGATCCACGCCATGGCGCGCGGCGGCTTCGCGGTCGATGTCCAGCACCACCTGGCGCATGCCGGCCTCGCCCTGCGCTTCCACGTCCACCAGCTCGGGCAGGGCGCGCAGCGCGGCGCCGACCTTCGGGGCCCACTCGCGCAGCGGCGCCATGTCCGCCGACAGCAGCTGGAATTCGTACTGGCCGCTGCTGCCGCCCCCTTCCAGGCGGATGTCCTGGTCCACCCACAGGTACAGGTTGCCGCCGGGCAGCTTGGGCAGGCGCGCGCGCAGGCGGTCGATCACTTCCTGGCTGGACACCTTGCGCTCGGCCAGCGGCTTCATCTTGATCATGATGAAGGCGTTGTTGACGCCGTTGCTGCCACCGATATAGCCGATGATGTCCTCGATGGCCGGGTCGGACAGCAGCAGTTTGCGGTAGGCATCGATCTTCGGCTGCATGGCCTGGAACGAGAGCCCGTCGTCGCCGCGCGCGAAGCCGCGCAGCTGCGCGGTGTCCTGCTTGGGCACCACGCCCTTGGGCACCTGCTGGAATAGCCAGGCGTTGAGCGCGATGACCGCCACGAAGACCAGCAGCGGCCAGCGCAGGTGGCGCAGGCTGGCCTGCAGCGTGCGCTGGTAGGCCGCACGCACGCGCTCGAACAGCGCGTTGCTGCCACGCTGCCAGCGCGAGGCATGCTGCGCGTCATCGACGAACAGGCGCGCACACAGCATCGGCACCAGGCTCAGCGCAACCACCACCGATACGCTCATCGCCGCCACCAGGGTCAGCGAGAATTCGCGGAACAGGCGCTCGACGAAGTCATCCAGGAACAGGATGGAGACGAACACCACGGCCAGCGCGACATTCATCGAAAGCAGCGTGGCGCCCACTTCGGCTGCGCCACGCACCGCGGCCTGCCAGCGGTCGGCGCCAAGTTCGCGGTGGCGCGCGATGTTTTCCAGCACCACGATGGCATCGTCCACCACCAACACGGCGGCCACGATCAAGGCCATCAGCGAAAGCGTGTTGAGCGAAAAGCCCATCAACGCGACCAGCGCCAGCGTGCCGAACAGCACCACCGGAATGGCCACGCTGGGCACCAGTGCCGCCCGCCAGTGGCCCAGGAAGGCCAGCACCACCAGCACCACCAGGGCGATGGCCAGCACCAGGGTCAGCTCGGCTTCGTGCAGGGTGGCGCGGATGACCGGCGAGCGGTCCATGACCAGGCGCATGTCGACGTTGGACGGCAGCAGCGCGTGCAGCTGCGGCAGCTGCGCCTGGATGGCATCGACGGTGGCGATGATGTTCGCGCCGGGCTGGCGGCTGACGATCAGCAGCACCGCCGGGCGTTCGTTGTGGAAGCCGCTGGCATAGCGGTCTTCCACCCCATCGGCCACCACCGCTACATCGCCGAGGCGCAGCGTGCGGTCGTCGCTCACCTTCACTGCCAGCGCGCGATACTGCGCGGCCTGGCGCAGCTGCAGCGGTGCCTCCAGCTGCCAGTGCTGGCGGTCATCGCCCACTGCACCCAGCGGCCGCACTGCGTTGGCGCGTTCGATCACCTGGGCCACGTCTTCCAGGGCCAGGCCGGCATGGTTGAGCGCATTCGGGTCCAGCGACACGCGTACCGCCGGCAGCGCGCTGCCGCCCACCTGCACTTCGCCCACGCCCGGCACCTGCGAAAGCTTCTGCGCCAGTACGGTGGAGGCCAGGTCGTACAGCTGGCCCGGCGGCAGCGTGTCCGAGGTCAGTGCCAGCGCCAGGATCGGCGCCTGCGAGGGATTCACCTTGCGATACTGTGGCATGCCCGGCATGCCACTGGGCAGCTGCCCGCGTGCGAGGTTGATCGCCGCCTGCACTTCGCGCGCGGCTTCGTCGATGTCGCGGCCGAGCACGAAATTCAGCTCCACCGAGGTCTGCCCCTGGGTGCTGGCCGAATCGATGCGCGAGATGCCGGGCAGGCTGCCGAGGGCGCGTTCCAGCGGCGTGGCCACGGTGGCGGCCATCGATTCGGGCGAGGCGCCGGGCAGGCTGGCGCTCACTTCGATGGCCGGGTAATCCACCTGCGGCAGCGGTGCCACCGGCAGCAGCCGCAGTGCCAGCAGGCCGGCCAGGACCAGCGCCACTGCCAGCAGGATCGTCGCCACCGGTCGCTGCACGCAGGCCTGGGCCAGGCGTGCGATGGGGCTCATGCGCGCGCCTCTTCAGGCGTGGCAAGGGTGGCCGAGCGCCGGCGCTGCAGGCGGTCGAAGGCCAGGTAGATGACCGGCGTGGTGAACAGGGTCAGCACCTGGCTGACCAGCAGGCCGCCGACCATCACCCAGCCCAGCGGCTGCCGCAGTTCCGCGCCGGAACCACTGGCCAGCATCAGCGGCACCGCGCCGAACAGTGCAGCCAGCGTGGTCATCAGGATGGGACGGAAGCGCAGCAGGGCCGCCTGGTGGATCGCCTCGCGTGGCGTCATGCCACGCGTGCGCTGCGCGTCCAGCGCGAAGTCGATCATCATGATCGCGTTCTTCTTCACCAGGCCGATGAGCAGCACGATGCCGATCACGGCGATCAGGTCCAGGCTGCGCCCGCTCACCCACAGTGCCGCCAGCGCGCCCACGGTGGCCGATGGCAGCGTGGACAGGATGGTGATCGGGTGCACGAAGCTTTCATAGAGCACGCCCAGCACGATGTACATCACCACCACCGCGGCCAGGATCAGCCACAGCGTGGACGACAGCGAACTGCTGAACGCCGCCGCCGCGCCCTGCAGGCGCAGTTCGACGCTGTCGGGCAACGCAATCTGCGCGCGCGCCGCTTCCACGGCCGCGGTGGCTTCGCCCAGTGATGCGCCCGGTGCCAGGTTGAACGAGATCGTGGCCGCCGGGAACTGGCCGACATGGTTGCGCAGCAGCGCGGCCGGCCCCAGTTCCACCCGCGCCACCGCGCCCAGCGGCACGGTCTGCCCGGTGCTGTTGCGCACGCGCAGGCCGCTGATGGCATCGGGCCCGGGCTGGCGTGACGGATCGGCTTCCAGCACCACGCGGTACTGGCTGGCCTGGGTGAAGATGGTGGAAATCTGCCGCTGCCCGTAGGCGTCGTACAGTGCGTCGGCCACTGCTTCCACGCTGACGCCCAGCCGCGCGGCCGCATCGCGGTCGATGTTCACCCGTGCCTGCCGGCCCTGCATCTGCAGGTCGCTGGCCACATCGCGCAGAGCCGGGTGCTGGCGCAGGGCCTGCAGCAGCTTCGGCGTCCACGTTTCCAGCGTCTGCTGTTCCGGCGTGGTGAGGGTGAACTGGTACTGGTTGCGGCTGATGCGGTCTTCGATGCCCAGCTCCTGCACCGGCTGCAGGTACAGGGTGATGCCGGGGATGTTCGACACGCGCTGCTGCAGGCGCTCCATCACCACGGCGGCGCCGTCGCGGTCGCCATGCGGCTTCAGCTCGATCAGCAGGCGGCCGGTGTTGAGCGTGGCGTTGTTGCCGTCCACGCCGATGTAGGACGACACGCTGGCCACCGCCTCGTCCGCTTCGATGGCCGCCGCCAGCGCCTGCTGGCGCTCGCGCATGGCCTGGAACGAGATGGCCTGCGGTGCTTCGCTGATGCCCTGCACCAGGCCGGCATCCTGCACCGGGAAGAAGCCCTTGGGCACGGCGAAGTACAGCGCCACGGTCAGCGCCAGCGTAGCGACGGTGGCCAGCAGCATCAGCGGCTGGCGCTGCAGCACCCACTGCAGCTGGCGGCCGTAGACGGCGATGATGCTGTCGAACACATCCGGCGCGTGCGCGGTCTTCGCATGCGGCTTGAGGAACCGCGCGCACAGCATCGGCGTCAGGGTGAGCGACACCAGCAGCGAGATGCCGATGGCCACCGCCAATGTCACCGCGAACTCATGGAACAGCGCGCCCACCAGGTCGGCCATGAACAGCAGCGGGATCAGCACCGCGATCAGCGACACGGTAAGCGAGACCAGGGTGAAGCCGATCTCGGCCGCACCCTTCAGCGCGGCTTCGCGTGGGCTTTCGCCTTCTTCCAGATGGCGGGCGATGTTCTCCAGCATCACGATGGCATCGTCCACGACGAAGCCGGTGGCGATGGTCAGCGCCATCAGCGTGAGGTTGTTGAGCGAATAGCCGGCCAGCAGCATCACCGCGAACGTGCCGATGAGCGACAGCGGCACCGCGACGCTGGGAATGAGCGTGGTCGGCAGGTTGCGCAGGAACACCCAGGTGACCAGCACCACCAGGCCGATGGCCAGCACCAGTTCCTTCTGCACGCCGCGCACGGAGGCGCGGATCGATTCGGTGCGGTCGCTCAGCACGTTCATCTGCACGCCGGCCGGCAGCGTGGCCTGCAGCTGCGGCAGCAGCGTGCGCACCTGTTCGACCACGGCGATCACGTTCGCGCCGGGCTGGCGCTGGATGTTCACCAGCACCGCCGGCGTGGTGCCGCTCCAGGCGGCCAGCTGGCGGTTCTCGGCGCCATCGGTGATGGTGGCCACGTCGCCCAGCCGCAGCGGCGCGCCTTCGCGCCAGGCCAGCACCAGCGCGCGGTACTCCTCCACGCTGCGCATCTGGTCATTGGCATCGAGCATCACCGCGCGGATCGGGCCATCGAAACTGCCCTTGGGCAGGTTGACGTTGGCCGCCGCGATCGCGGTGCGGATGTGGTCCATGCCCAGGCCGTTGGCAGCCAGTGCAGCCGGATTCACCTGGATGCGCACAGCGGGGCGCTGGCCACCGGCCAGGCTGACCAGGCCGACGCCGGGCAGCTGCGCCAGGCGCTGCGCGATGCGGGTATCCACCAGGTCGTGCACCTGCGGCAGCGCAAGCGCCTGCGAGGTCACCGCCAGGGTGAGGATGGGCGTGTCGGCCGGGTTGACCTTGCGGTACACCGGCGGCACCGGCAGATCGCCGGGCAGGAAGCTGCCGGCCGCATTGATCGCCGCCTGCACGTCCTGCTCGGCCACGCCCAGCGACACCTCCAGGCCGAACTGCAGGGTGATGACCGAGGCACCCCCGGAGCTGGTGGAGGACAGCTGCTTCAGGCCGGGAATCTGGCCGAGCTGGCGTTCCAGTGGCGCGGTGATCGTGCGCGTGGTCAGTTCCGGGCTGGCGCCCGGGTACAGCGTGGTGATCTGGATGATCGGGTAATCGACCTGCGGCAGCGCCGCCACCGGCAGCAGGCGGTAGGCCAGCACGCCCGACAGCAGCAGCGCCACCATCAGCAGGGTGGTGGCGACCGGGCGCAGGATGAACGGGCGCGACAGGTTCATGCGCCGGCCTTGGCCGCCTTCGCCGTGGCAGCGGGTTCGGCCACGATTTCCACCGCGGTGCCATCTTCCAGGCCGTCGATGCCTTCAATCACCACCTGGTCGCCGGCCTGCAGGCCGGAGCGCACGGCCACTCGGCCCTCATCGGCCGGCCCCAGCACCACGGTGCGGCGCTGCGCCTTGTTGTCCTTGTCGACGATGTGCACGTAGTTGCCCTGGCTGCCGAACTGCACGGCCGCATCGGGAATCAGCAGCGCCGGATGTTCGCCCAGCTGCAGGCGCACGTTGACGAACTGGTTGGGGAACAGCGCCAGGCCGGCATTGTCGAACTGCGCGCGCAGCTTCAGCGTGCCGGTCGCGGTGTCGATGCGGTTGTCGACGCTGGACAGCGTGCCCTGTGCAAGCGCCTTGCTTTCGCCGCGGTCCCAGGCTTCCACTGGCAGGCCGGCCTGTGCCTGCACGGCATCGAGCAGGGCCGGCAGTTCGGGTTCGGGCACGGTGAACAGCACGCTGATCGGCGCGGTCTGCGCCAGGGTCACCAGGCCTTCGGTATCGCTGGCGTGCACCAGGTTGCCGACATCCAGCCGGCGCAGGCCGACGCGGCCACTGACCGGCGCAGTGATGCGGGTGTACTGCAGCTGCAGCCTTGCCTCATCCACCGAGGCCTGGTCGCTGATGCGGCGGCCCTGCAGCTGCCGCACCTTGCTCTGCTGGTCGCTCAGTTCCTGCCCGGATACGTAGTTCTGTTTCTGCAGTTCGCGGTAGCGCTGCAGCTGGCGTTCGGCATTCTCGAGTTCCGCAAGATTCTGCTGCTGGGTGCCCTGCGCCTGCGCCAGCTTCACTTCATACGGGCGTGGGTCGATCTGTGCGAGCAGGTCGCCGGCGTTCACCTGCTGGCCTTCCTGGAAGTGCAGGCGCAGCAGTTCGCCATCCACGCGGCTGCGCACCACCACGCTGTGCAGCGGGGTGACCGTGCCGACGGCCTTCAGGCGCAGCTGCAGCGGTTCGGCGCTGGCACGGGCCACGCGCACCGGCACCGTCTTGCCCGGGCCTGCGGCCACGGTCGCTTCGGTGCGCGGCCACGCCCACCAGGCCACCAGGCCGGCGACGATGACGGCGGCGGCGATCACCCACGCGCGGCGGGAACGGGGCGGGGTGCTACGGGACGGCTCAACAGCGGACATGGGGCATCCTGCGCCCTGCGCACGCGCAGGGACATGTACGCCCGGTCGCGCATCATGCGCAGCGGGCAACGGGGGAGGGGAGTGTCTGGCGGGACCGCGACGCGGTGTGGCTGGATGCCGCCGCGCGAGCGACGGGGCGTCAATGGTAGCCAATCAGCCAGACGATTGCCGCATGACCAAGGTCATGCAACGCAATCGGTAGTGCCGGCCGCTGGCCGGCAACCTGCTGGAATCTGCGGGCGTGTGCAGTGTTGCCGGCCAGCGGCCGGCACTACCGTCAAATACTCAATGCACTTCGTCGTGATACACGAACTTGGGCATTTCCCAGCGGTAATGGATCGCCAGCAGGCGCAGCGCGAAGCCACCGGCCAGGCAGCACAGGATGGCCGTCGCATCGGCCACGCCCCAGCGCAGCAGCAGCAGGTACACCGCGCCGGTCAGCAGCGAAATGATCGCGTACAGCTCCTTCTGGAAGATCAGCGGCACCTCGTTGCAGAGGATGTCGCGCAGCACGCCGCCGAAGGCACCGGTGAGCATGCCGGCGATCAGCACGATGGGCATCGCATGGCCGGCCTCGCGCGCGATCGAGCAGCCGATCAGGGTGAAGGCGATCAGGCCCAGGCCATCGAGCACGAGGAAGGTGCGGCGGAAATGGTGCATCCAGCGCGCCACCCAGGTGGCAATCAGCGCCGCGCACACGGTGAAGCCAAGGTACTCGGGGTGCTTCACCCAGCCCAGCGGGTAGTGGCCGAGCAGGATGTCGCGCAGCGAACCGCCGCCAAGGGCGGTGACGCAGGCGATCATGACCACGCCGAACAGGTCCATGCGGCGGTGGCCGGCGGACAGCGCGCCGGTCATGGCTTCGGCGGAAATGGCAACGAGATAGATGATGGACAGCAGCATGGGACAGGATCCGTGCGCGGTGGGGCCGACCATGCGTGTATACCGCCACTGCCTGCGCGATGACGGGATGACGATGACCGGTGCCGCTCCCGCTGTCCTTTTGCCTGAGAGTTCAGCGGCACAGGCCGCGTGCCCCTTCGGCGGATCGTTCCGGGCGTGCCCGGTGACCTCTCTCCAGCTCGGCGAGTCGAATGCATGGTTGGTGGGTTTCCAGCCCACCGGCCTGAGCGATCATGGGAGCCTGCGCCTTCGGCGGGCGCCAGCGTGGCGCCTCTCTCCTGCATTCGGGCGCCAGTATATCCGCTGCAGTGCAGCACGGCATAATCCGGGCATGGCCCCGTCCCTTCGCCCGTGGTTCCTGTACCTGCTTGAATGCCGGGACGGCAGCTATTACGCCGGCATCAGCACCGATGTGGAGGCGCGTTTCGCCGCCCACCAGGCCGGCAAGGGCGCGCGCTACACCCGGGCCCGGCCGCCGCTGCGCGTGTTGGCCGTGCGTGAGTACCCGGACCGTGCGGCCGCCTCCCGCGCCGAGTGGCAGCTCAAGCAGCAGCCGCGCGAACGCAAGCTGGCCTGGCTGCAGGCCCCGGCCGAGGCCGTCCCGTAGATCCACGCCATGCGTGGATGGGGCACATCCGGCCATGCCATGATCGCCACATCCATCGACACAGGAAGCGGTTCGATGAAACCCCGCTGGATGCTGCTGTTGACCCTCGGTACCGCCCTGCCGGCGTGCGCCCAGACCCCCCCACCGCTGCAGCACGGGCAGATCGGCAGCGCCGCAGCGCTGGCCGCGCAGCGTGGCCCGGCGACGCCCGAGCCCATCCACCTGCGCCGCGACCGGGTGCCGCCTGATCTGGTCGACCTGATTCCGCTGGCCGAAAAATGGGGCATCGGCGATGACCTGCTGCGCGAGGAGATGCAGGCGCGTGCGACCGTAGCGGAGAAACAGGCAATGGGCGATGCGTTGAAGGATCGCCATGCGCGCATCACCGCCTGGCTCGACAGTTTCCCGCAGGGCCAGCCGATGTCCGACGAAGCCGCCGCGTTCATGTACATGCAGATGGGCGCCGATGAAATGGGCCTGATGTAGATCCACGCCATGCGTGGATGACGCCCTCCGGCCCATGCCATGATGGAGCCGAGCATGGGCTCGGCTCTACACCCTCATTTGTACATGGCGTGCGTGGATCTCGTCGCCGTGTTCAGCTCTCCATGGAAACGCCAAGCACTTCGCCGTCCTCATCGAGTTCGACACTCAGCACATACTGCGAGACGTCGCCCGGCAGCTCGAAATCGACGTGCACTGAACCCTCGTCTTCCCACGGCTCGCGCGGCTGCAGCAGGCCCAGCACCGCGCCGGCCGCCGGCGTGGCCGTGCCCAGTTGCGCGTTCCAGTAATCGGCTTCGATCTCGTCCAGATGATGCTGGACGAACAGGTCGACGCTGTCTTCGCCTTCTTCGGTGCCCAGCAACTGTTCAAGGGCGATGCGGGCGCGCTTCTGCTGTGCGGTGGGGGTGGTCATGGCATTCCTTGAGTCGTGATTGGGAGGCGGGGTTCAATCATCCACGCATGGCGTGGATCTACCTCGGCCGTCGGTCTTCCTGGTCATCACCAAAAATGATGCGCGCGCTGCGCTGGTAGCTCCAGTACGCCACCGCCCAGTTCAGCAGCACCACCACGCGGTTGCGGAAGCCGATGAGGAAGAACACGTGCGCGGCCAGCCAGAACCACCAGGCGAGGATGCCCGACAGCTGCAGCTTGCCCAGATGCACGATGGCGGCCATGCGGCCGATGGTGGCCAGGTTGCCGTAGTCGGCGTACTTGAACGGCCCCGGTGCCGGCTTGCCATGCAGGCGCGCGCGGATGGCATCGGCCACGTACTTGCCCATCTGCTTGGCGGCGGGCGCCACGCCGGGCACCGGCTTCCCGTTGGCCTGGTTCACCGCGGCCAGGTCGCCGGCCACGAACAGTTCGGGGTGGCCGGGCAGGGTCAGGTCAGGCTGCACCAGCACGCGGCCGGCGCGGTCCAGCGGCACGTCCAGCGTGCGCGCCAGCGGCGAAGCGGCCACGCCTGCGGCCCAGACCACGGTGCGTGCGGGCACGAACTGCTCGCCCAGCGTGAAGCCCTGGCTGTCGATGTCACTCACCGGTGTGCCGGTCAGCACTTCCACGCCCAGCTTTTCCAGCTGCCGGCGGGCCTTCAGCGAAAGCACCTCGGGGAAGGAGGACAGCACCCGCGGGCCGGCCTCGACCAGGCGCACCTTGGCGCTGGCCGGGTCGATGTGGCGGAATTCATTGCGCAGGGTGTGGCGGGCGATCTCGGCCAGGGTGCCGGCCAGTTCGACGCCGGTAGGGCCGCCGCCGACCACCGCGAAACTCAGCCAGGCGGCCTTCTTCGCCGGGTCCGGTTCGGCCTCGGCACGTTCGAAGGCCAGCAGCAGCTTGCGGCGCAGGGCGATGGCATCGTCCAGGGTCTTCAGGCCCGGCGCGTCGGCCGCCCACTGGTCGTTGCCGAAGTAGGCGTGGGTGGCGCCGGTGGCCAGCAGCAGGCTGTCGTAGCCCAGGGTGCTGCCGTCGGCCAGCTTCACCTCGCGGGCGGCCTTGTCGATGGCGACGACCTCGCCCAGGCGCACTTCCACGTTGCGCTGGTGGCCGAGGATATGCCGCAGCGGCGCGGCGATATCGGGGGCGGACAGGCCAGCGGTGGCGACCTGGTACAGCAGGGGTTGGAACAGGTGGTGGTTGCGGCGGTCGAGCAGGGTGATCCTGATCTTCTCGCGGGCCAGGGCCCGGGTGGCCCAGAGGCCCGCAAAACCGCCGCCGATGATGACCAGGTGGGGGACTGGTTCGCGGCGCATCGACGTACTCCAGAGGGGGATGGATGTCGCCCTGCATCATCGCACGTCACATGGCCGGCAGTGGCCATGGGCGATACTCCGCTCAGCCTGCAGCCCACCGAGGAAATCATGTCCGAACCGGAAAAGCGCATCGCCCTGTTGATCGACGCCGACAATGCGCCGGCATCGAAGATCGACGAAGTCCTGGCCGAGGTGGCCCGCTACGGCGTGGCCAACGTGCGCCGCGCCTATGGCAACTGGAAAAGCCCGCGCCTGAAGGGCTGGGAATCGGTGCTGCACGAGTACGCCATCCGCCCGATCCAGCAGTTTGCCTACAGCAAGGGCAAGAACGCCTCTGACATGGCCATGGTCATCGATGCGATGGACCTGCTGTACGCGCGCAATCTTGATGGCTTCGCCATCGTGTCCAGCGATGCCGACTTCACCCCGATGGTGATGCGCCTGCTCACCGACGGCGTGAAGGTGTATGGCTTCGGCGAGAAGAAGACGCCCGAGCCGTTCGTCAACGCCTGCTCCAAGTTCACTTACCTGGAAGCGCTGGGCCAGACCCATGCCAGTGTTCCCGATGCCGAGGCCGGCGCAGAGCAGGCGCCCAGCGGGCAGGTGGCCAGCGACGAGGTGCGCCCGCGCAAGAACAGCGCGGAACTGCGCAACGACACGCGCCTGGTGAAGATGCTGCGGCGTGCGGTGTCGGCCGCCGAGGGCGAGGATGGCTGGTCGCACCTGGGTCCGGTCGGCAGCCAGATCGGCAACCAGGCCTCGTTCGACCCGCGCAACTATGGCTACGGCAAGCTGAGCGACCTGCTGGCGGCCATCGGCCTGTTCGAGCTGAAGAAGGACGGCAAATCGTCCTACGTGCGCGCGCTGCCGAAGAAGAACCGGTGATGCCACGCGCATCGCGTTTGATGGGCGTATCGTAGCGGCTCCGCGCCACCGTGGCGCACCGCTGCAGGCAAGGAAAACCGCAATGTTGAAGATCTGGGGCCGCCGTAATTCCAGCAACGTCCGCAAGGTGCTGTGGTGCGCCGAGGAAATCGGCCTGCCGTATGAATCCATCGAAGTGGGCGGCAGCCATGGCGGCACGCAGTCGGCCGAATACGTGGCGATGAACCCCAACAGCCTGGTGCCGGTGATCGAAGACCACGGCCTGCCGCTGTGGGAATCGAACACGATCGTGCGCTACCTGAGCGCGCGCTATTCGCTGGGCACGCTGTACGCCGAAGACGCGATGGAGCGCGCGCAGGCCGAGAAGTGGATGGACTGGAGCACCTCGCGGATGGCCGCGCTGTACTCCGAACTGATCTGGGGCATCATGCGCACCGCGCCGGCCGACCGTGATGAAGCACGCATCAGCGCCGCCATCGTGCGCGCCGGTGATTACCTGGCGATGGCCGATGCGACCCTGGCCAACCAGCCGTGGCTGTCGGGCGAGAAGTTCGCGATGGGCGACATTCCGCTGGGTTCGTTGATCTACGCCTGGTACGAACTGCCGATCCAGCGCCCGGAGCTGCCGCACCTGGCCGACTGGTATGCCCGCCTGCGCGAGCGCCCGGCGTACCAGCGTGGCGTGATGTCGCCGCTGACCTGAGAGGTAGCGCCGGGCCCTGCCCGGCGGATGTGGCGGACCCTCAATACAGGTCCGTCGGATCCACATCCAGCGACCAGCGCACCTTGCGTGCCTCCGGCAGCGCATACAGCTGCGGCACCAGCTGCGCCAGCACGCCGTGCAGCGGTGGCCGCTGCAGGGCCGACAGCAGCAGCTGCGTGCGCTGGTAACCGGCGCGGCGCGGCATCGGCGCCGGCATCGGCCCATAGGCTTCCACCACGTTCTGTTCGCCCAGCAGCTGCCGCGCCGCCAGCAGGAACGCATTGGCATGCTCCACCTGCTGGGCTTCGGCACGCATCAGTGCCAGGTGCGCGAAGGGCGGGAAGCCTGCGGCCTGGCGCTGGTTCAACTCGGCCTGCGCGAACGGGTGGTAGCCACCGCTCACCAGGGTTTCCAGCAACGGGTGTCCCGGGTGATGGGTCTGCAGCCAGACTTCGCCGGGGTCGCGCGCGCGACCGGCACGGCCGGCCACCTGGATCAACTGCTGGGCCAGCTTCTCGCTGGCGCGGAAGTCGGCCGAGAACAAGCCTTCGTCGATGCCCACCACCACCACCAGGGTCAGCTTGGGCAGGTCGTGGCCCTTGGCCAGGATCTGCGTGCCGACCAGGATGCCGGGCTGGTCGCCCAGCTTCGCCAACTGCTGTTCCAGGGCATCGCGGCGCGAGGTGGTGCCGCGGTCGATGCGCACCACCGGGTAATCGGCGAAGGCGCTGACCAGGTGCTCTTCCAGGCGTTCGGTACCGATGCCCTGCGGCTGCAGCGCGAGGCTGCCACAGGCCGGGCAGGCCAGCGGCGCCGGCTGCCGCGCACCGCAGTGGTGGCATTGCAGGCGACGGCCGCCGCCGTGCACGGTCATCGGCGCATCGCACCGCTGGCAGGGCGCGGTCCAGCCGCAGTCATGGCACAGCAGCACCGGTGCATAGCCGCGGCGGTTCTTGAACACCAGCACCTGCTGGCCGCGCTGCAGGTGTTCGCCGATACCGGCCAGCACGTCGGCAGAGAGGCCATCGTGGAGCGGCCGCTTGCGCACATCGAGGATGCGCACGCGCGGTGGCCGTGCATCACCGGCGCGCTGCTTCAGGCGCAGGTGCGTGTAGCGGCCGGCATAGGCGTTGTGCAGGGTTTCCAGCGACGGCGTGGCGCTGCCCAGCAGCACCGGGATGCCCAGCGCCTTGGCCCGCACCAGGGCGAAATCGCGGGCGTGGTAGCGGATGCCGTCCTGCTGCTTGTAGCTGCCGTCGTGTTCCTCGTCGACGATCAGCAGGCCGGCCTGCGGCAGCGGAGTGAATACCGCCGAACGGGTGCCGACGATCACCCGTGCCTCGCCACGCGAGGCGGCGGCCCAGACGCGGGCGCGCTCGTTGTCGTTCAAGCCCGAATGCAGCGCATGCACCGCGATGCCGAGGCGGCCGCGGAAGCGCGCCAGGGTCTGCGGGGTCAGGCCGATTTCCGGCACCAGCACCAGCGCCTGCTTCCCCTGCGCCAGGCAGTGGATGATGGCCTGCAGGTAGACCTCGGTCTTGCCGCTGCCGGTCACCCCGTCCAGCAGGAAGGCGTGGAAGCCCTCGGCGGCGGTGATCGCGGCCACGGCCTCGGCCTGCTCCGGGTTCAGGGTGGGGCCGGGCAGTGGCTGCGCATGCTGCGGCGCCACGCTCAGGGCCACGCGCTCGGCCAGTTCGCGCTTGGCCAGGCTGCGCGCGGCGGTGCGCCAGTCGTCCATGCGCGCGCCCAGCACGTCTTCATCGACCACGGCCTCGCCCAGCAGTTCGGCCAGTTGCCGCGGGCGGGTGCCGGCGCGCAGCTTTTCGCGCTGGGCCTGGCCGGCGGCGGTCAGCTGCCAGCCCCAGTGATGGGTGTCGGGCAGGGCCTCGCCGTGCCGCAGCGGGCCGGGCAGGGCGGTGTTCACCACTTCGCCCAAGGGGGAATGGGTGTAGCGGGCCAGCCACTGCAGGCTCTGCCACAGCTCGCCCTGCAGCAGCGGCTGCGGGTCGCACCAGGCCAGTGCCTGGCGCAGGCCCTGGCCGTCGTCCACCTGGCCGTGCCCGGCCACCGTCCCCACCAGCTCGCGGTTGCCGAACGGCACCTTCAGGCGGCAGCCGACCGGCACGGCCGGGCCCGGGCCTTCCGGTGGCAGGTAGTCGAACAGGCGCGGCAGCGGGACGGGCAGGGCGACCTGCAGGGTCGGGATGGGGGTGAGCATCGGGGCAGTGTAACGGGCAGGGCGGGGACCGATGGCAGAGGCGATGGCGTCGCCCGCGCCTGCCGGTGAATCATAAATGTCACCTAAATATCGGTGGCTATTAGAGATTCAGTCTTATCCACATCTTCTGTGGATAACGTTGTGCGTTACCGGTCGGCGGGCGCGCGTGAGGCCGATGGCGACGGCTTTACACTCGGGTTGGTCAAAAAATAGCCATACTAAAAACAGTATGAAAATCAATGAGTTGATTGTGAAACATTGCTGAAACAAGGTGAATCTGCGGCTTCACGACGAATCGGCAGGGGACCGCATTGATGCTGTGCACAACCTGCAGCACGAAGTGCCCGTGGGCGCAAGTCCTGCCGGCCGCCGACGGGCTGCCGCTATCATGCCGTCAGACCTTTGGAGTAACCGATGACGGCTGTGCCCGCCCCTGTTTCCTCGACCGCGGCCGGCGCGCTGTCGGCGTTCCTGCGTGGCGTCGAGCGCCGCGCGCTGGTGGTTGCCGAGCTGCAGTGCGGTGACCCCGCCCGCGCCGAGCAGACCCTGGTCGCGGTGATGCGCGCCTTCTCCGCCGTGGCCAGTGACCTGCCGATGGCGCAGTGGCCGCCCCGCTTCTGGACCCTGCTGGGCCAGCGCCAGGCCCTGCGCGAGCCGGCCGGCGGGCAATGGCCGCCATCGCTGGCTGCGCTGGGCGACATGCCGCCGCTGCCGCGCCTGGCCCTGCTGCTGCGGGTCGGTGGCAGCCTGGATGAAGGCATCGCCACCCGCGTGCTGGACATCGATGAGGATGGCTACCAGCAGCTGCTGGCCGCCGCCTGCCCGCGTGATGCCCACGGCCAGCCTGACGCCGCCGCCTGGCGCGGCCTGGCCGAGCAGGTGCAGCTGCGCATCCGCGATCTGCCGGCCAAGCGCCTGCAGCAGCTGCAGCAGCCTGCGGCACCGGCTGCGAACAACCAGGCCCCCACCGCCAGCTGGCGCACGCCGGAGCGCGACGAGCGCGCCACGCCCAAGCGCCGCCGCCCCAACAGCGGTGCGCCGCGCTGGCGCGGCCCGGTCATCCTGCTGGCGACGGTGGCGGTGCTGCTGGCGGCCGCTCTGGGCTGGCGGTACTTGCAGCATCACGCGACGGCCAGCGATGCACCGCTGCCGGAAGGCGTGGTCGCCGAGTCCGGTCCGGTCACCGTTGAATCCCTGCCAGCCAGCGAGGTGCAGCCGACCGCTGCCGCCGATGGCCACGCGGCCGAGGACGCCGCCATGCTGGCCGACCGCGACTACCCGCTGGCCGCCGATGCCGACCTGTATGCGTGGAGCGCCGCGGGCGGCCCGCTGCCGGTGGATGAATCCGAACCCAAACCGACCCGCCCCGAGCCGGTCGGTGCCGCGCTGGAAACCGCTGCTGCCGATGAATAAATTCCTGTTCGCCAGCGTGCTGCTGGCCCTGCCGTTGTCGCTGGCTGCCGCGCCGCCCTCGCTGGAGGTTCCGCTGCCGCCCGCACCAGCGGGCGCAACGCCGGCATCGATGGCCGATACGCGTTCGCCTGCCGCCTTTGCCCAGCTCAGCCCGGAGCAGCAGCGCCAGCGTCGTGCCGATTACGCCTCGTGGAAAGCACTGCCGGAGGGCGAGCGCGAACGCATCCGCCAAGCGGCCGCCCGCTTTGCCGCGCTGCCGGCCGAACAGCAGCAGCGCCTGCGCGAGCAGTTCCAGGCCCAGGACCAGACCTTCCGCGATGGCTGGCGGCTGGGGCCACAGCTGGGCATGCAGTTCCCCAAGCTGCACGGCCTGTTCGGCCTGGTGCCGCCGGAGCAGCGCGAGGCGGCGTTGGCCGCGCTGCGGCAGCTCAGCCCCGCGCAGTTGACGCAACTGACGCTGGTGGCCCAGCGCACCCCGCCGCAGGAACGCGACGCCGTGCGCAGCGCCTTCCTCGCCGTGCCGGCGGCCGAGCGCGACGCCTGGCTGAAGCGCCAGGCAGGCCAGTAGCGTCGACCGTTGGTCGACTATCGCGCAACACGCGCGTGTTGCCGTGATCCACGTGAAGAGCAGTCGACCAACGGTCGACGCTACCCAGCGGGCGGCACCGTTTGCCCGTAAAATGACCGGCCGCAACCCGGTGCCTGTGCCCTTCGCGCGCAACCGTAGTTGGCGTCCTGTACTCCCATGTCTACTGCAACCTCCACGCCGCGCTTCCGCAAGGAAGTCGGCGCGACCGGTCTGCTCGCCCTGCCTTTGGTGCTGGGCCATGTATCCACCGGTCTGATCTCCTTCGTCGACAACGTCATTGCCGGCCACCACGCCACCGCCACCCTGGCTGCGGTGACCATCGGTACCGCGCTGCTGTGGCTGCCGATGCTGATCCCGATCGGCACGCTCATCTCGCTCACCGCCTCGGTGTCGCAGCTGCACGGCGCCGGCCGCGAGCGCGAGATCGGCCCGCTGTTCCGCCAGGCGCTGTGGCTGGCGCTGGGCCTGGGCCTGATCATGTTCACCTTCCTCACCGTGGTGCCGCCGCTGCTGCCGGCCTTCGGCATCGCCCCGGACATCGTGCCGGGCGCAACCGCATTCCTGCACGCGGTGCGCTGGGGTGGCCCGGCGCTGACCCTGTACTTCTGCATGCGCTATCTCAGCGAGGGCATGCACTGGACGCTGCCGACCATGCTGCTCGGCTTCGGCGGCCTGCTGGTGCTGGCGCCGATGGGCTACGTGCTGGCCAACGGCAAGTTCGGCTTCCCGGAAATGGGCGCCGAAGGCCTGGGCATCGCCTCGGCGGTGATGATGTGGCTGCAGGCCATCGCCTTCGGCACCTACCTGTGGTTCACCAAGCGCTTCGCCCACCTGCAGCTGTTCTCGCACTTCGAGGGCCCGCGCCCGGCGGCGATCTGGGACCTGCTGCGCACCGGCCTGCCGATCGGCATCACCGTGCTGATGGAGGGCGGCCTGTTCATCGTCACCGCGCTGCTGATCGGCCGCCTCGGTGCCAACGAGGCCGCCGCGCACCAGATCGCGATCAACGTCGCGCAGCTGTGCTTCATGATCCCGATGGGCGTGGCCGAGGCCACCACCGTGCGCGTGGGCCATGCGGTCGGCCGTGGCGATGGCTTCGGCGTGCGCCGCGCGGCGTGGGCCGGCTACGCGATCATCATGGCCACGCAGACGCTGTCGGCGGCGGTGCTGCTGTTCGGCCACGATGCCATTGTGGGCGTCTACACCAACGACCTGGCCGTGGCCGGCCTGGCGTCGACCCTGCTGCTGTACGCGGCCACCTTCCAGTTCCCCGATGGCATCCAGGTGTTGTCGGCCGGCGCGCTGCGCGGGCTGAAGGACACGCGCGTGCCGATGTTCATCGCCATGTTCGCGTACTGGGGCCTGGGCATGCCGCTCGGTGCCGGGCTCGGCCTGGGCCTGGGCATGGGGCCGCAGGGCATGTGGATCGGCCTGATCGTCGGCCTGACCGCCGCCGCCATCCTGATGGGCTGGCGCCTGCGCCGCAGCAGCCTGCGCATCGGCCAGTCTGCGCTGGAATGATCGTCGCGCCCGTCACCACACCCCGTGACGGGCGAACCCCTGACTTGTGTCCGATGCCGCCTCACACGGCACCGGCTATGCTGTTACCACGGCAAGAAGCCATCCGGAGCGCTCCATGAACCAACCCGTGCCCCCGCTGCCCCCGGCGCATCGCAACCCCGTCGCCAGTTTCTTCATCGGGCTGTGGGACGTGATGAATTTCACCCGCAGGCTGATCCTCAACCTGGTGTTCTTCGGCCTGCTGCTGTTGGTGGTGGTGATGTTCATCGTCGCTGCGGGCATGGGTGCCGGTGCCAGCAAATCGCTGCAGGACCGCACCACGCTGGTGATTGCGCCTGAAGGCAAGCTGGTCGAGCAGTTCAGCGCCGACCCGGTCAGCCGCGCGCTGGCCAAGGCCGTCGGCGACAACGGCGCCGAGGAAGTGCAGCTGCGCGACCTGCTGCGGGTGATCGAGTCGGCCAAGAACGACAAGAAGATCGAGCGCGTCGTGCTGGAGCTGGACAAGCTGCAGCCGTCCGGCTTCGCCTCGCTGCGTGAAGTGGCCGGTGCGCTGCAGGACCTGCGTGCCTCGGGCAAGCAGATCGTTGCCTTCAGCCAGAGCATGGGCCAGTCTCAGTACCTGCTGGCCGCGCAGGCCGACGAGGTCTACCTGGACCCGATGGGCTCGGTCGTGCTCGAGGGCCTGGGCCGCTACCGCCAGTACTTCCGCACCGGCCTGCAGGACAAGCTGGGCGTGGACGTGCACCTGTTCAAGGTGGGTGAGTACAAGTCCGCCGCCGAACCGTACGTGCTGGATGCGGCCTCGCCGGCGTCCAAGGAAGCCGACCTGTTCTGGATGAACGACGTGTGGCAGCGCTACCTGGGCGACATCGCCAAGGCGCGCCGTCTGGATCCGGCGCAGCTGGCCGCGGGCATCGATACCCTGCCCGAGGGCGTGGCCGCTGCCGGTGGCGACCTGGCCAAGTTCGCCCTGCAGCAGAAGCTGGTGACCGCGCTGAAGACCCGCGAGGAATTCGAGGATCTGATGATCGAGCGCGGCGTGGCCGATGAAGACGCCGACGGCGGCTTCCGCAACATCGACTTCGCGTCCTACATGGGCCAGCTCGATGCGCGCCGCAACCCGGTGGACAACCGTCCGCAGGTGGCCGTGGTGGTGGCATCCGGTGAGATCAGCGGTGGCGACCTGCCGGCCGGCCGCATCGGTGGCGACTCGACCTCGGCGCTGCTGCGCGCCGCGCGCGACGACGACCAGGTCAAGGCCGTGGTCCTGCGCGTGGATTCGCCGGGCGGTGAAGTGTTCGCGTCCGAGCAGATCCGCCGCGAAGTGGTGGCCCTGCAGGCTGCCGGCAAGCCGGTGGTGGTGTCGATGGGCGACCTGGCCGCATCCGGTGGTTACTGGATCAGCATGAACGCCGATCGCATCTATGCCGATCCGTCGACCATCACCGGTTCGATCGGCATCTTCGGCATGATCCCCAACTTCAGCCGCGCGCTGGACAAGTTCGGCGTGCACACCGATGGCGTGGGCACGACCCGCTTCGCCGGTGCCTTCGATGTCACCCGCCCGATGGACCCGGCCGTGGGCCAGGTCATCCAGTCGGTGATCAACAAGGGCTATGCCGACTTTACCGGCCGCGTGGCCGAGGCCCGCAAGAAGCCGGTCGAGGCCATCGACGAAGTGGCCCGTGGCCGCGTCTGGAGCGGCGCGCAGGCCAAGGAACGCGGCCTGGTCGATGCCTTCGGCGGCATGAAGGACGCGGTGGCCGACGCCGCCAGCCGTGCCAAGCTGGGCAATGAAGACAAGTACCGCGTGCGCTACGTCGAGAAGCCCGCCACCCCGTTCGCGCAGTTCATCAGTGGTTTCGCCGGCAGCCATGCCGGTGCCTGGATGCTGGCCGATTCGGGCATGGCGCGGATGATGCTGGCGCGCACGATGCCGGAAGTGGATACCCAGCTGCGCTTCGTCGAGAACGCCGCGCGCGAGAAGGGCAACGGTGCACCGGTGAAGGCACTGGCGTACTGCTTCTGCGGGTTCTGACCGGCGATTGCCGCCAATGAAAACGCCCGGCTTCGGCCGGGCGTTTTTTTTCTGGTAGCGCCGGGCCATGCCCGGCGGATTCTGCTACTGCGTTGCCTCAGCCTCGGCCTTGCGCTCGCGTTCGGCAGCGTCGTCCACGGTCTTCTGCACGCCGTTGGCGCGGTCCAGCGGCTGGTTGATGGCCTTGGCCAGCGCCTGCGGCTCCGGCGGCTTCTCGGGGTTGGGCGGGGCCGGCCGCTGGCAACCGGCCAGCAGTGCGACCGACAGGCAGGCGGGTATCAGCAGACGCATGGTGGTGCTCCGGGGCGGGTGATGCAGGCAGTGTCGCACTGTCGTCACCTGCCGTCCGTGACGCGTATCCTTGCGGCATCGAAATACAGCGGGCGCGGCCCCGGAGGACTCATGACCCAGCAACGGTGGCGCCTGGATGGGCAGACGGCCCTGATCACCGGCGCCAGCGCCGGCATCGGCCTGGCGATCGCGCATGAACTGGCCAGCTTCGGCGCTGATCTGATGATCGTCGGCCGTGACATCGACATGCTGGAGACCGCGCGCGACGAACTGCTCGACGTGTATCCGCAGATGCAGGTGCACGCGCTGGCCGCCGATGTTTCCGATGACGAAGACCGCCGGCAGATCCTGGACTGGGTGGAAGACCACAGCGATGGCCTGCACATCCTGGTCAACAACGCCGGCGGCAACGTCACCAAGGCAGCGACCGAGTACTCCGAGGACGAATGGCGCCAGATCTTCGAGACCAACCTGTTCTCGGCGTTCGAGCTGTCGCGCTATGCGCACCCGCTGCTGGCGCGGCATGCGTCCTCGGCCATCGTCAATGTCGGCAGCGTTTCAGGCCTGACCCATGTGCGCAGTGGCGTGGTGTACGGCATGACCAAGGCCGCCATGCACCAGATGACCCGCAACCTGGCCGTGGAATGGGCCGAGGATGGCATCCGCGTGAACGCGGTGGCGCCGTGGTACATCCGCACCCGGCGCACGTCCGGCCCGCTGTCCGATGCCGATTACTACGAAGAAGTGATCAACCGCACGCCGATGCGCCGCATTGGTGAGCCGGAGGAAGTGGCCGCAGCAGTGGGCTTCCTGTGCCTGCCCGCATCGAGCTACGTCACCGGCGAGTGCATCGCGGTGGACGGTGGCTTCCTGCGTTACGGGTTCTGACCCTTTCGCCGGGCATGGCCCGGCGCTACCGGCGATGGTGCGGCGCCGGACGGGTAGCGCCGGGCCATGCCCGGCGGACACTCAATCCGGTACCCGGCAATCACTCGCGGCCAGCACGGCCTGCAGCCGTTCGCGCTCGGCGCGTGCGTCATCGCGGTTGTCCGCCGAGGCAAAGCGCTCGCGGCCGCGTGCAGTGCGGAAGCGCTGCTGCCAGCTGCCACAGCGCTGCGCCTCGGCCACTTCGGTGCAGCGGTCGCGGACCACCTCGCAGCTGGCGGCATTGACCGGGGTGGCACCGCCCAGGCCGCTGACGTTCATCAGCTCGCAGCGACCCGGTGAGGCTTCGTATTCGTGCAGGTACTGCCCGCCCTGCGAATCCAGGCACTGGAAGATGGGCGGCAGCGGCAGCTTGGGCAGCGCCGTGTCATCGACCGTCGCATCGCCGGGGCGTGGCAGCAGGGCGCTGTCGAGGATGGCATCGCCGCCTTCGCGTTCGACCATGTAGGCCTCGCTGATGATGCGTTCCTGGCCTGCGCGCGGGGGGGCGGCGGTGGTTGCCGGCGCCGGGGCGGCTGCTGGCAGCGCGGCTGCGGCCGGCGCAGCCGGTTCGGGGGCTGGCGGCGGTGCGGGTTGTGCGGACCCGGGCAGCTTCACGATCGACTGTTTCATGCCGGCCGCGCACGGCACGCGCTGCACGACAGGCACGTCGCTGCTGCCGGTGCAGCGGTAGATCACCATTTCGTCAGCTGCCGCAGCGCCGGGCAGCAGGCACAACGCCAGCCAGATCAGTTTTTTCATGGCAGCAGCCTACAACAGCGGCCACTGCCCCGTAGATGCCAACCTTGGTTGGCATGGGCAAACCAGGGTGCCCACCAAGGTGGGCATCTACCAAAGCGCAGTGCTCAGCCGCCGCTGCAGTCCTGCGACAGGCGCGCGTCGATGCCGCGCTGCTCGGTGCTGATGGCGGTGCGCTCGCTCTGCAGCGCGCTGTTGTAGCGGCGGTCCAGCTCCCAGCGGCGGTCGCGCAGACGCGAGCAGACCTCGCGTGCCGGCAACTGGGTGCAGGCGTCGCGCACCAGCACGTTGCCGCCGGGCACGTTCACCCCATAGCCGAGCGGAGGCCGGTGCACCGGAATACCTGCACCGCCGGGCGGCGGCCCGATGCCGATCGCGCCACCCCCCGGGCCTGGGCCCGGCGGCCGCGGGCGTTGCCCGCCATAGGGGCCCGACGGGTACCAGACCGTGGTCCATACCGGCACCCAGCGCGGATTGCCCTCGTTGTTGTCGCTGGTATAGCGGCTGCCGTCGTCGCGCACGCATTCGTACATCGGCTGCGGCGGCTGTATGTAGACGTGGCGCACTTCGCGCACGCCCATGTCCGGCGTCGCCGCTGGCGCCGGCGGCGGAACATCGGTGCTGGCGGTACGCGGCGGCGGGTCGCGCGGCCGCTGCAGGTCGCGCACTTCCTGGCGGCCACTGCTGCAGGGCTTGTCCTGCAGGGCGACGGCGCCATTGCTGCCGACGCAGCGGTAGACCCGCACGTCATCGGCGGCGAGGGCCGCCAATGGCATCGACAGTGCCAGGCACAGGGCAGGGCGCAGCAGCTTCATGGCTGCAGCCTGCACGCATTGCCGTGGCGGCGCAATCGGTGCATCAGGAGCGCAGGATGCTGCCGCTGAGCGCGTCGCGGATGGGCGTCGGCTGGGCCAGGCCACCGGTCTGGCCATCGAGGAGGCCGTCCAGCAGCCGCAGCAGGCGCGGGTCCAGTTCTTCGCGGCTGCGCGCGGGCGGCTCACCGGCCAGGTTGGCACTGGTGGACACCAGCGGCCCGCCCCAGGCGCGGCACAGCGCCGACACCAGCGGGTGGGCACTGATGCGCACGGCAATGCCGCTGTGTTCACCGGTCACCCAGTGGCGCGCGCGGGGGCCGGCGGGCAGGATCCAGGTGTTGGCGCCGGGCCAGCTGGCCAGCACCGCGCGCTGCCGCGCATCGGGCAGGGCCTCCAGGCGGACCCAGCCTTCCAGCTGCGGCAGGTCGGCGGCGACCAGGATCATGCCCTTCTCGACCGGGCGCTGCTTCAGGCGCAGCACCATGTGCACCGCCGCCTCATGCGCGGGGTCGCATCCCAGGCCCCAGACGGCTTCGGTCGGGTAGGCGATCACGCCTCCCGTGCGCAGCGTGGCCACAGCAGTATCGAGGGTGAGTTCTTTCATGGGGGATGGCCGGCCCGACGTGGGGCTCCATTATCCCCCTGCGGCGTGCAGAACGGGTGGTGGGTGGTGGGTGCGGACCGTTGGTCCGCACATGCCGGCCAAGTGTGACCGTGGGTGCGGACCGTTGGTCCGCACATTCCGGCAGATCATCCACGCATGGCGTGGATCTACTTCGCGGCCTTGTTGACGGCTTTCTTTGCCGCCTTCTTGGCGGGAGCCTTCTTCGCTGCAGCCTTCTTCGCCGGGGCCTTCTTGGCCGCCGCCTTCTTCGGCGCGGCTTCCTTCTTCACTGCCGCCTTCTTGGCCGGTGCCTTCTTGGCAGCGGCCTTCTTGGCGCCGAAGCCCTTGCGCACCGGCTTGCCGGTTTCTTCCATCAGCTGCTGCACTTCAGCCAGGGTCAGCGAGGCCGGCTCACGATCCTTGGGGATCTTGCCGTTCATCTTGCCGTCGCTGATGTACGGGCCGAAACGGCCGTTCAGCACCTGGATGTCGCTGCCTTCGAATTCCTTGATGATCCGGTTGCGCGCGATCTCTTCCTTCTCCTCGACCAGGAACACCGCACGGGCCAGGTCGATGGTGTAGGGGTCGTCTTCCTTCTTCAGCGAGGCGTAGGTGCTGCCGCGCTTGGCGAACGGGCCGAAACGGCCGATGCCGACGCTGACCGGCTCACCGTTGTCCTCGCCCAGCGCGCGCGGCATCAGGAACAGTTCCAGCGCGTCTTCCAGGGAGATGGTGTGCATCGACTGGCCGGGGCGCAGCGAAGCGAACTTCGGCTTCTCCTCGGCGTCCTCGGCGGTGCTGCCGATGGCCGCGTACGGCCCGAAACGGCCCAGGCGCACGCTGACCGGCTTGCCGGTCTTGGGGTCGGTACCCAGTTCACGGGCACCGCTGGCCTCGGCGCGGTCGACCGATTCCTTCTTGTCTTCCACCAGCTCCTTGAACGGTTCCCAGAAGCGGGCCATCAACGGGATCCACTCTTCCTCGCCGCGCGAGACGGCATCGAGCTCGTCCTCGAGCTTGGCGGTGAAGTCGTAGTCCACGTACCGGGTGAAGTGGCTGGACAGGAACTTGGACACCGCACGGCCGACGTCGGACGGGCGGAAGCTGCGGCCTTCCATTTCCACGTACTTGCGGAACAGCAGGGTCTGGATGATCGAGGCGTAGGTCGAGGGACGGCCGATGCCGTACTCTTCCAGCGCCTTCACCAGCGCCGCTTCGGTGAAGCGCGGCGGCGGCTGGGTGAAATGCTGGTCGGCCACGATGCGTTCCAGCGGAATGCGGTCGCCCGGCTTCATCGCCGGCAGCTTGCGGCCTTCGTCCTCGTCCTCGGCGCTCTTGTTGTCCTTGCCTTCCTCGTACACGGCCAGGAAGCCGGGCACGACCACGGTGGTGCCGCTGGCGCGGAACACGTGTTCGCTGCCGGCGGACAGGTCGACGCTGACGGTGTTGAGGGTGGCCGGGATCATCTGGCAGGCCACCGCGCGCTTCCAGATCAGCTCGTACAGGCGGCGCTCGTCGTCGGTGAGGAAGCGGGCGACCTGGGCAGGGGTCCGCAGGGCCGAAGTCGGGCGCACGGCTTCGTGCGCTTCCTGGGCGTTCTTGGACTTGGTCTGGTAGGTGTTGGGCTGGTCCGGCAGCGAGGCGATGCCGTAGTCACGGGCGATCACGTCGCGGATCTCGGCCAGTGCGTCCTGCGACAGGTTCACCGAGTCGGTACGCATGTACGAGATCAGGCCGACCGTGCCTTCGTCGCCGATGTTGACGCCTTCGTACAGCTTCTGCGCCACCTGCATGGTCTTGCGGGTGGTGAAGCCGAGCTTGCGCGAGGCTTCCTGCTGCAGGGTGGACGTGGTGAACGGCGGCGCCGGACGGCGCTTGCGCTCCTTGCTGGCCACGTCGGTGACGTGCAGCGAGCCCTGCGCCGCCTGCTGGATGCGCAGGCGGGCCGCCTCGGCGGTGTCGCCGTCGGTGACGGTGAACTGCTCGAACTTCTGCCCGTCCAGCTTGATCAGCTTGGCATTGAAGTGCTGGCTGGGGTGCGCGCACTCGGCGCCGATGGACCAGTATTCGCGGGCGATGAAGGCTTCGATCTCCTCCTCGCGCTCGACGATCATGCGCAGCGCCGGGCTCTGCACGCGGCCGGCGGACAGGCCGCGCTGCACCTTGCGCCACAGCACCGGCGACAGGTTGAAGCCGACCAGGTAGTCCAGCGCGCGGCGCGCCTGCTGGGCGTCCACCAGGTCGCTGGCGATGGCCCGCGGCTGGTTGATGGCTTCCTTGATGGCGCGCGGGGTGATCTCGGTGAAGACCACGCGCTGCATCGGCTTGTCCTTGACCAGCCCGCGTTCCTTCAGGATCTCGGCGATATGCCAGCTGATCGCTTCACCCTCGCGATCCGGGTCGGTCGCCAGCAGGATGTCGTCGGCGCCCTTGGCGGCCTTGGCGATGGCATCGACGTGCTTCTCGTTCTTGTCGATGACGTCGTAATGCATGGCGAACCCGTTGTCCGGGTCGACCGCGCCTTCCTTCGGGATCAGGTCGCGCACATGCCCATACGAGGCCAGGACGGTGTAATCCTTGCCGAGGTATTTGTTGATCGTCTTGGCCTTGGCCGGCGATTCGACGATGAGCAGGTGCTTGGGCATGTCGGGAAAGGTCTGTGGGCGGACCGGGGGAAGGGGCCGCTAGGGTGGAGCAAACGGCCGCATTAGTGAAGCGGCCACGGGCAAATCCATAAACTGAACGCCCGGTAATGTGCCGGGCGTTCAGGTTTCCTTATTAGAGGAATCACGCCCGAGCCACCCGTGTCAAGCGGCCCGGTGTGAGGAGAAGCGTGGCGGGACGGCGATTCCCCCGTCCCTCGTGCCCTGTCGTGGGCCGGGGCAGGGGGCGGGCTTACGACTGCCTGGCAGCCATCACCACGCTCATCACCATCAGGCCGGCATAGGCCAGCGCGGCCAGTATCGCCAGCACGATGACCACCAGGGTGACCGTGCCCAGTTCGTGGCGCTGGCGGTCCGGGTGGTCGGTGTAGGCCCATTTGTCCACCACCAGGGTGTCCGCGATCATGTCGTGCAGGCCCTGCTTCCGGGCGGTCATGCCGGCCATGAAGCCAGAGACGATGTAGGCCAGGCCACAGCTGAATACATAGGACAGGAACAGCGCGGCCCAGCGGCCCAGGCTGCGGCCGGTACCCAGGCGCTGGCCATCGGTGCGGACGACCTTGATGCCGACGGCCATCTTGCCCAGCGTGGCCTGGCGGGCGGAGGCGTGCATCATGGTGAAGTACACGGCCTGGATGACGGTCGGCAGCCCGTACACGCCCAGCACGATGAACAGCATCATGCCCGGGGAGCTTTCCGGCGAGTTGAGGTCGCCCATGAAAGCGGTCATGCCGCCGAACATCATCGCGCCGACCACGAACACCACGACCAGCACGCCGATCATCACCATGGAATCGATGGAGGCTGCGGCAAAGCGCTTCCAGAACCCGGCATAGACCACCTCGCCACCGGTCACCACCGTGGTGTCGGCATAGCCGCCTGCGGCGCTGGGGGCGCTGTAGGGCGAGCTGAGGGCGCCGGTACCCGGCAGCGGCGCGGTGCCGTTGTCGATGGCGGCATAGTCACCGCGCAGGTCGAAGCCGCCCGAGGCGGTGTTTTCGCTGGCGTCGGCCAGGGTCTGCAGGCCCAGCTCGTCCACCACCTGGCGCAGGGCGGCCCACTGGCCCATGCCCTCGCGCCACACCAGCGTGTCCAGAGTCAGCTGTCCGCGCTGGAAGCGCTGGCGGATCTCGGTGACCGGGAACGGTCCCTGGCGTTGCTGTCCTTCGGCAAAATACCACTCAGTCATTGCTGTCCCCTGTTGGGTCGTCCTTGGAAGTCATGCAGCCTGCGCTGCCGGCGGCTCAGCCGCGGCACTGCACGGGCAGGTATTTGTCGTCGCTTTCGCCGGTGCATTCCCAGCGGCCGCTTTCGCGGTCGTATTCCTGCCACAACAGGTCGCCGTCGATCGTCTTGCCGGGAACGGCCAGGGTGGCTTCGATGCCGCAATGGCCGTTGTTGAAGCGGCCGATGTGCACCGCCGACAGGCCCTGGCTGGCGAAGCTGCCCGCTTCGGGGAAGCCGGCGTCGTTGGCACCCGGGCAGCGGCCCTGGTCGTCGGCGAAGCGCTGCACCTGTTCCTTCAGCGGCTGCAGGGCGGTGACTGCACCGGCCACCTTGGCCTTGAGGGTGTAGTCGTTGTAGGCGGGCAGCGCGATCGCGGCGAGGATGGCCAGGATCGGCACCAGCACCAGCAGAGCAACGCCGCCGATGATGGCGGTCAGCGCGCAGCCGGACAGGCCCTTTTTGGGCGGTGGCAGGGTCGTGCTGGCGGCGCTGGCGCGGTAAGGCGCTTCCGGCGGCAGGATGGGCGGTTGCGGAGCGGCCGGCGGCGGCGGGGCACCGACCGGGGCGTCCACGGCCGGCACGATCAGGCCAAGTTCGTCGACCACGCTGCGCAGGGGCTGCCATTGCGGCAGCCCGTCGCGCCAGACCAGGGTGTCCAGGGTGATTTCGTTGCTGCGGAAAAGCTCGATCAACTGTTCCGCCGGCAACGGGCCTTGCTGGCGGTTGCCTTGGGCGTGAAACCACTCACTCACGGGGACGCTCCTGAATGCGCTCGGTCCCCAAGTGTAAGGTCAGTGCAGGGGTTCTGGCTCGTCCATGAACATCTGCGTTTCCATCCAGGCGTAGGCCGCTTCGGCGCCCGGCTGGTTGAACAGCACCATCAGCACGACCCACTTCAGGTCGTCCAGGTCCAGTTCGTCCTGGTCCAGGGCCATGGCACGGTCCAGCACCAGCTCGCGCTGGTCGGCGTCGAGGATGCCGTGCTGCTCCAAGTACAGCAGGAAGCCGCGGCATTCCACGTCCAGCTTGTCCAGCTCGGGGCCGTGGAAAACGCGCACGGGACCGTCGACCCGGGCCTGCGCCACGCTCGGCCGCTGGGCAGCCAGCGCGTCGAGCCAGTCGAAGGCCTTGTTGATCTCGGTGGGGCTGAAACCGGCCTGGATCAGGCCATTCTGCAGCGAGTCGCGGTCGCGGATCAGGTCCGCATCTTCGCTGAAATAGTGTTCAAACAGGTACAACAGTACGTCAAGGATGCTCTCTTTCATTGCCCCTCGGCCTGCGTCGGGCGACGCTGTGGAGGTGAAGAAACTAGGGAGTTCGACAGTAGCGGCCGTGTACGCACACCACGATTCCCGCCAGTTCCATGGCCAGCAGCATGGAGGACACCTCAGGCGCCGTCAATCCACAACGCGTGATCAATGAATCCATACCGCTTGGGTTGTGGTCCAGTGCCTGCCACAAGCTCTGGTAGTCAGGGTCGTTCGCCCACCGGTCCGGCAGGTCTGCCGGCGAAGCCTGTTCAGTGGGGGTGGCAAGGCGGCTTTGCAAGCCGGGCAGTTGCTGGCGCAGGGCAGGGGCCAGCAGCTCCAGCATGTCTTCGGGCCGCTCGATCAGGGCCACGCCTTCACGGATCAGCCGGTGGCAGCCGGCCGCGCGCGGGTTCAGCACCGAACCGGGCACTGCGCCGACCTCGCGCCCGGCCTCCGCCGCCAGGCGCGCGGTGATCAGTGCACCGGAGCGCTGCGCGGCCTCGATGACCACCGTGGCCAGGGCCAGCCCGGCCACCAGCCGGTTGCGTGCCGGAAACTGCCCCGCCCGCGCCGGGGTGCCCGGCGGGTACTCGCTCAGCACGGCACCTTCGTCGGCGATGCGGGCCTGCAGGCGGACATTGCCGGGCGGATAGGCCTGGTCCGGGCCGGTGCCGATGACCGCCACCGTACGCCCGCCCGCATCCAGCGCGGCGGCATGGGCGGCCGCATCAATGCCGGCCGCCAGGCCGCTGGTCACCGCCAGGCCGGCCTCGGCGAAGCAACCGGCAAAGCGGGCGGCGAGGGCGCGCCCGGTGGGCGTCGGCGAGCGGCTGCCGACCACCGCCACCGCGGGGTGCCAGGCCAGGCTGGCATCGCCAGCCACGAACAGGGCCAGTGGTGGCTGCGGGATGTCCTGCAGCAATGGCGGAAAGGCGGGATCGGCGCAACCCAGCAACTGCCGGCCCGGTTGGTGCAGCCAGCGCAGGGTGGTGGCCAGCGCTGCGGGGTCGGGCTGCTGCAGTGCTGCGCATTGTTCCGCCGAACAGCCATGGGCGCGCCAGCCGGCCACCCCCAGGGCGAGGGCGGCGTCGGCATTGCCGCTGGCCAGCAGCAGGGCGCGGCGTGGCGCCAGCGGGCCGCCGGCCAGGACCAGGCGGGCGAGGGCATCGGGGGCGGAGGTGGAATCAGGCATCGCCCGACTATCGGCCACGGGCGACGAAGGCGCCCTAGGGCGCCTTCGCATGTTGCTGTCAGGGGAGTCCGCCGAAGGCGGGTAGAGTCGACCGTTGGTCGACTGTCGCGGGCGGTTGGGAGAGCAGTCGACCAACGGTCGACTCTATCGGGGCCCGCCAGCTGGGTAGAGTCGACCGTTGGTCGACTACCGCAGACGGATCGAAGAGCAGTCGACCAACGGTCGACTCTACTTCGCGTCCGGGTGCTGGGCGCTGTAGCCCACCTTCACCGGCTTCACGCCCTGCATCACCAGCGCATAGCTGACGTTGTCGAAGGTGCGGAACACCATCGCGTGGGCGGCGTACTCGTCCGGCAGGCTGACCCGGCCCGCGCCGGTGGACGGCGAATCATCCATGCGCGAGGAATTCGGGTACTTCATGCGGTGGGCGACATGGCTGCCCTGGCGCCACAGCGAGAACACCGTGCCGTTGTCCACGCCCTGGCTGCGTCCGGCCGAGATGGCGATGACATCGCGCGGGCCGCCGGCATTGAACATGTCGGTCACGGCCAGCACGCGCACGTCCAGGCCTTCCAGGCTGGCCGCCGGCACATGCGGGAAGAACTGCAGGTCGTACGGCTGGGCTTCCACCGGGACCAGGCGGTCACCGGCGCGCACTTCGCGGCCGTTGGTGTTGGCGTCCAGCACCAGGGTGGAGGCTTCGGTCTTGCCGCCAGCCACCTTGGTCAGGGTGCCCAGGCCGACCTGGGCCAGTTCATAGCCCAGCACGCCGCGGCGGTGGTTGGGCGCGTTGTAGGCCTGCCACAAGTTGCCGCTGCCCGGGGTGACATCGCCGTTGGCGGTCAGGTCCTCGGTCGGCTTGGGCTGGCCGTAGCGCACGGTCGGGCGGACCACGGCCCAGCGCTGGCCCACCTGGGCATCGGCCAGGCGGACATACACGGTCTGGCCGCTGGTGGCGCGCAGGCGGTTATCTTCCAGGCCGGCCACGTAGGGCAGCTGGTCGATGCTGTCGACCACGCGCAGCTGCTTCAGGAAGGGTTCGACCTCCGAAAGCGGCACGCCGGTCACCGGGGCTTCCGTGCGCGGGCCGGGCTGGGCCGTCACGCGGTCCAGGTAGGCCAGGCTGAGCACGTCACCCGGGTAGATGAGGTGCGGGTTGGCGATCTGCGGATTGGCCTGCCAGATCTCGGGCCACAGCCAGGGTTTCTGCAGGAAACGTCCTGCGATGTCCCACAGCGTGTCCCCTTTGCGGACCACATAGGTGTCCGGGTGCCCGCCGTTCACTTCAACGGCGGTAGCATAGGCAGCCACGGTCAGCATCGCCGCAGCGACGACCGTACGAAAACGAAGCAACATAGGTGCGAAGCCCTGATTCCCCAACAGGTTCGCGCACTATAGTCCAGAAACCGGGGCGCAAGGCAAGCGTTGCAGATAGAATCTGCGACGTATGCCGGCGTATCCCCGGCCCCCAACCCGGAAACAGCCATGGCCCTGCTCCCCATTCTTGAGTTCCCCGATCCGCGCCTGCGTACCAAGGCTGCGTTGATCGATGCCGCCGAGGTCACCACCCCGGCCTTCCAGACCCTCATCGACGACATGTTCCAGACCATGTACGACGCCCCGGGCATCGGCCTGGCTGCCAGCCAGGTGGACGTGCACAAGCGCTTCATGGTCATCGACGTGAGCGAAGAGAAGAACGAACCGCGGGTGTTCATCAACCCGGAAATCGTCGCCAAGGACGGGGGCCAGGTGTACCAGGAAGGCTGCCTGTCGGTGCCCGGCATCTTCGCCGACGTGACCCGCGCCGATTCCATCACGGTGAAGTTCCTGGACCGCCAGGGGCAGCCGCAGGAGCTGAGCACCGACGGCCTGCTGGCCGTGTGCGTGCAGCATGAGATGGACCACCTGGACGGCAAGCTGTTCATCGATTACCTGTCGCCGCTGAAGCGCGAAATGGTCCGCAAGAAGCTGGCCAAGCAGCGCAAGCACGTCGCCTGACCGCCATCGCGGGCCGCCCTTCACGGCGGCCCCTGCCTGCGCTTCCGGCGCGGGCTGTACGGCGCCGGTCGACGGCGCCGTTGTTCTTTCTGCACGAATCCATCCTGCAAGTGGGGTAGCCATGAGGATTGTCTTTGCCGGTACGCCGGAATTCGCGGTGTCGTCGCTGCGTGCGGCCGCGCGCCATCACGAGGTCGTGGCCGTCTACACCCAGCCCGACCGCCCGGCCGGCCGTGGCCGTGGCCTGGCGCCGTCGCCGGTCAAGCTCGAAGCGGTCGCCCGTGGCATTCCCGTCTACCAGCCGGAGACCCTGAAGGACGAGGCCGCCCAGCAACAGCTGCGTGACCTGCAGCCGGACCTGATGGTGGTGGTGGCCTACGGCCTGATCCTGCCCCGCGCCGTGCTGAACATCCCGACCCACGGCTGCTGGAACGTGCATGCCTCGCTGCTGCCGCGCTGGCGTGGCGCCGCGCCGATCCAGCGCGCGATCCAGGCCGGCGATGCCACCACCGGCGTGTGCCTGATGCAGATGGAAGCGGGCCTGGATACCGGCCCCGTGCTGCTGCACCAGGAGCTGGCCATTGCCGCCACCGCCACCGGTGGCGACCTGCATGACTCGCTGGCCGCGCTGGGCGCGCAGGTGCTGTCCGATGGCCTGGGCCTGCTGCGCGCGGGCATCAAGCCGATCGCGCGGCCGCAGCCGGCAGAGGGCGTCACCTACGCACACAAGCTGGACAAGGCCGAAGCGAAGCTGGACTGGGCGCAGGACGCGCAGGCACTGGCGCGCACCGTGCGTGCGTTCAACCCGTGGCCGATCGCCGAAGCGCAACTGGCCGGCGAGCGCGTGCGCATCCATGGCGCCGTGGCACTGGATCTGGCCCACGGCCAGGCCCCGGGCACCGTGCTGGCCGCCGGCCGCGAAGGCATCGACATTGCCTGCGGGCAGGGCGCCCTGCGCTTGCGCGTACTGCAGCGCGAGGGCGGCAAGGCGATCACCGCCGCCGACTACCTCAATGCGCGCCGCGACCTGCGCGTGGGAGCGTAAGCCGGTGTCGAAGCAGAACGATTTCTCCATTGCCAAGGCCGCGCCGGGCGCTGCGACCCGCATGCTGGCCGCCCGCGTGCTGGCCCAGGTGTTCACCCGTGGCCGTTCGCTGAAGGCCGAACTGGCCTGGGCCCTGCCCAAGCTGGCCGATACCCGTGACCGCGCGCTGCTGGAAGCCCTGTGCTTCGCCGTGCTGCGCCGTCGCAGCACCTATGACGCCGCGCTGCAGGCGTGGATGCAGAAGCCGCTGTCGGCGCGCGATGCCGACCTGCGCACCCTGCTGATGGTCGGTTTCGCCCAGCTGGACGTGCTGGAACTGCCGGCCCATGCGGCGCTGTCGGCCACCGTCGACGCCGCGCGCGCGCTGGGCCGCGAGCGCCAGGCCGGCCTGGTCAACGCCATCCTGCGCCGTGCGCAGCGCGAAGGCTTCCCCGAACAACCTGCGCGCGACGCGTTCCCGGCCTGGCTGGCCGAGGCGGTCGAGCGCGACTGGCCGCAGCAGGCCGAGGCGATCTTCAGCGCCAGCCTGCAGCCGGCCCCGCTGTGGCTGCGCGCCAACCGCCAGCTCGGTGGCCGCGACAAGGCGCTGGCCGCACTGGCCGAGGCCGGCATTGCCGCCGAGGCCAGCCCGCTGAGCGCCGATGCGCTGCGCCTGGCTGTGGCCAGCCCGGTCAACCAGCTGCCGGGGTTTGCCGAAGGCGCGTTGTCGGTGCAGGACCTGTCGGCGCAGTGCGCGGCCGATGCGCTGGCGCCGCCGGCCGGTGCGCGGGTGCTGGACGCCTGTGCCGCCCCCGGTGGCAAGTCGGCGCACCTGCTGGAACGCGACCCGAGCCTGCGCCTGCTGGCGCTGGACATCGATGCGCGGCGCCTGGCCCGGGCCAAGGACACCTATGCGCGCACCGGCGTGGGCGAGCACGTGCAGACCCAGGTGGCCGACGCCAGCGATACCGCGGCCTGGTGGGATGGCACCCCGTTCGACGCCATCCTGCTGGATGCCCCGTGTTCGGCCACCGGCGTCATCCGCCGCCAGCCGGACGTGATGTTCCACCGCCGTGCCGAGGACGTCGAGGCGCTGGTGGGGGTGCAGGCGCGCCTGCTGGAAGCCTGCTGGGCGATGCTCCGCCCCGGCGGCGTGCTGCTGTATGCCACCTGTTCCATCCTGCGCGCGGAGAACGTGGACCAGGTGCGCGCCTTCCTGAAGTGGCACCCGGATGCCCAGGCGGCGCCGCTGGATGACGCTTTCGGCCTGGACTGCGAGGGCATCGCCCGCCAGCGCCTGCCCGGTGAAGACGATGCTGACGGATTCTTCTACGCGCGTCTGCTAAAAACAGCCTGACCTCTCCGCTGTCCAAGTCCTCATGCTGAAAACCCGCGCGTCACGCGAGACGTGGTTGTTCGTAGTGATGGCCCTGCTGGTGCTTGGCGCAGGGCTCGGCTTGCGCGACCCTTGGCCGTCGGACGAGCCACGTTTCGCGCTGGTCGCCAAGCAGATGGTGGACAGCGGCCAGTGGCTGTTCCCGCACCGGGGGCTGGAGCTGTATTCGGACAAGCCGCCCATGCTGATGTGGTGGCAGGCCACCCTCTACAGCGTGATCGGCAACTGGCGGGTGGCCTTCCTGCTGCCCTCGCTGATCGCCGCGCTGGGCACCCTGTGGTGCGTGGTCGACCTGGGCCGGCGGCTGTGGACGCGCCGGGTCGGCCTGTACGCCGGCTGGGCGCTGCTGTTCGCGCTGCAGTTCACCTTCCAGGCCAAGAAGGCGCAGATCGACCCGCTGCTGGTGCTGTTCATCACCCTGGCCAACTACGGGCTGCTGCGCCACCTGCTGCTGGGGCCGGCCTGGCGCTGGTGGTGGGCGGGCTGGTTCTTCGCCGGCATCGGGGTCATCACCAAGGGCGTGGGCATGCTCGCGCTGCTGATGATCCTGCCGGCGGCGATCGCCTCGGCACGGCACTGGCCGCGGGTGCGCCTGCATGCGCGCGACCTGCGTTTCTGGCTGGCGCCGCTGGCCTTCGTGCTGGCCGCCGCGTTGTGGCTGGTGCCGATGGTGATGACCGCGCTGGCGACGAAGTCGGGCGAGTACCAGGCCTACCTGGATGACATCCTGTTCCGGCAGACGGCCAAGCGCTACACGCAGTCGTGGGATCACCACCAGCCGTGGTGGTACTTCCTGGGCACGATGCCATCGATGTGGATACCGGCGTTCCTGGCCCTGCCGTGGGCGATCCCGGCGTGGCGGCGGCGCCTGCAGCGGCGCGATGCACGCTACCTGCTGCTGCTGGGCTGGTGGCTGCTGATCGTGCTGTTCTTCTCCATTCCGCACGGCAAGCGCGACGTCTACATCCTGCCCACGCTGCCGATGTTCTGCCTGGCCCTGGCGCCCCTGATACCGGGGCTGCTGCGCCGGCGCGACGTCCAGCGGCTGCTGGGCGGCTTCACCCTGCTGCTGGCGCTGGGCACCCTGGCCGCCGGCGCGTCGGCCCTGCTCGGCACGCCCGGTTTCGAGGCAAGGCTGGTGCTGGAGCGTGGCCTGGCCTCGGGGGCGATGGAGGCAATGGCGTGGGCGGCGCTGGCCATGGGCGGTGCCGGCATTGCCAGCCTGCTGCTGTTCGGCCCGGCCCGGCGGCACCTGGCGCTGGTCTCGATGCTGGCCGTGGTGTGGGTGCTGTACAGCCTGGTCGGCTACCCGGTGCTGAATGATTCCAGCTCGGCCCGCGGCCTGATGCGCTCGGTCGGGGCGCGCATCGGTGCCGATGCGGAGCTGGGCCTGGTGGCCTGGAAGGAACAGAACCTGCTGATGGTGGACCGCCCGGCAGCAACCTTTGGTTTCACCGTGCCCTGGCATGAGCAGCTGCAGGCGGGGGTGCAGTGGCAACAATTGTCGCCGCAGCGGCGCTGGCTGCTGGTCCAGGAGGATACGCTGCTGGGCTGCGTGGACCGCGACGGGGCGGTGCTGGCCGGTGTCGCCAACCGTCGCCGTTGGTGGTTGGTACCGGCCGGAGCGGTGCATGGCCCCTGCGTACCGACCGAAGCCGAACTGAAACGTGAACGGCGGTTGCAGAGAAACGAGCAATAACGTGGCGGCTGGATTGTCCAGACTGCCCAAGCGTGCACAAAGGCAGTAAAACATCAGGCGGGCGGTCTGCGACATGGGCCGCCGTTTTCTTCCGCATGACCGCAGCGATCAATCCCGACGTGCCAGCTTCACCGGACAACCTGAGCCCCACCCGCGCCGAGCCGTTGCCCGCGCCTGCCGGCGGTCGCCTTGGCGCTGCGCACTGGATCGCGCAGATCGGCCTGTTCTGCATGCCGGCGCTGGTACTGACCGTACCGGTGAACCTGTTGCCGTATGCGTTGACCCTGCTGGTCAGCACGCTGCTGGCGCCGGAGCTGCTGTGGCGCGCGCGGGGCATGGGCGGCACGCCCGTGCGCGCGCTGACCGCGCTGATGCTGGCGGCGGTGGCGCTGGGCCTGCTGTCGGTGCTGCTGTTCGAGCAGGGCCTGCGTGATGTCGACAACCGTTCGCGGTTCCTGGTCATCCCGTGGATCGCGCTGTGGGTCTGTGCGCTGCGCCCGGACCTGCGCTGGCTCTGGCGCGGTGCGCTGGCCGGCCTGCTGGGCAGCTTCGTGCTGTCGCTGGTGCAGGTGCTGCAGGGCGCGCCGCGTGCCGAGCTGACCACCAATGCCATCGTGCTGGCCGACATCGTGGTCATGCTGATGGTGCTGCTGGTGTTCTGCCGCCCGTCGCGACGCTGGTCGCTGGTGATTGTCGGCATGGCGGCCGGCTGCGGCACGATCGTGCTGACCGGCAGCCGCGGCGTCTTCGCTGCATTGCTGGCGCTGCTGGTGGTCCTCGCCCTGAGCCTGCGCTGGCGGACCGGCGTGGCCCGCCTGTCGGTGCTGGCGGGCATGCTGGCCATCGGCGCCACCCTGCTGCTGTCGGTGCCCGAACTGCGCCACCAGGTGCGCCTGACCGAACTGCACAGCGATGTGCAGAAGCTGGAGCAGGGCGACGTCGATTCCTCTGCCGGTGCGCGTGTCGAGCGCCTGCAGGTGGCCTGGCAGACCTTCCTCGACCATCCGCTGACCGGTGTTGGAATCGGCCACTTCGACGGCGCCATGCAGCGCGTGCCGGCCTGCCGCGAAGACCCCGCCGAAGTGCGCTGCCACCTGGGCCATGCACACAACGACGTGGCCGAATGGGCGGCGACCCAGGGCCTGCCCGGCCTGCTGATGCTGATCGCGGTGTACGGCGTGCCACTGTGGGTGTTCGTCCATCTGCACCGGCGCAGCGGGCGGGTCACTTTCCGCGGGCCGGCGGCGGCGGGCGTGATGATCGTCATTGCCTACGCGTTGTGCGGGCTGACCCAGTCGATGTTCGCCCACCAGATGACGGCCAGTTTCTACGTGACCATCGTCGGCCTGCTGACCGGCCTGTCGCTGCTGGAAGGCGCACGGCACCGGGCGAAGGCCTGACGGGGGTTCTGCGGTGGTGGGTGCCGACCGTTGCGCTCATCCACGCATGGCGTGGATCTACTGGTAGGTGCCGACCGTTGGTCGACACGGATGCGCGGCGGGGACCCGGTAGCGCCGGGCCATGCCCGGCGAAGTAGAACCACGCCATGCGTGGATGGGGCATGCCCCGTGGATCATTCGCTGCGCGGGTCGGCCACGGCCTGGCCGTTGCCCAGCATCCACAGCATGATGGTCTTCTGCCGCACGTAGTTGGCGCGCACGTAGGCGTAGACCAGGCCGTGCCAGCCATCGCGGAAGCCACCGCGGAACACGAAGCCGCGCCAGAACCGCCAGGCCGGCGCCAGCACCAGCTTGCCCAGCGTGGCCCGCTTGCCGCGTGCAAATTCGTGCTCGGCCATCATCCGCGCGTACTTCTCGGTCTTGGCCAGCTGCTGCTGCAGCGAGCGGTAGGGGTAGTGGATGAGATCACCGCGCAGGGTGCCGACGCTGCCATCGACGCTGGCCGCTTCGTGGATCTCGCGCTTGCCGCGCCAGCCACCCTGGCGGCGGTCGAACAGGCGCATCACCCGGTCCGGGTAGGCGTTGCCGTGGCGCAGGAACTTCCCGAAGTACTCCGAGAGGCGGGCGAAGCGGTAGCCGGCGTGGCCGCTGAAACCGCCGTCGCGGGCCTGCTCGATGGCCGTGCGCAGTTCCGGGCTGACGCGCTCGTCGGCGTCCAGGCACAGCACCCAGTCGTGGCGGGCCTGCTCGACGCAGAACGCCTTCTGGCTGCGGAAACCGTCGAACGGGCGTTGCAGCACGCGGGCGCCGGCGGCCTCGGCAATCGCCACGGTGGCATCGGTGGACTGCGAGTCCACCACCACGATCTCATCGCAGAAGGCCAGCGAGGCCAGGCAGTCGCCGATGCGCCCGGCCTCGTTGAACGCGATAATGCACGCCGAGATGCGAGGCCGTTCGATGGGAGCGGTCGTGGAGGACATGATGGCCGGGTACCTGTTGTTTGCGACGGAGCGCTATGCGCTGCCTATTCTCGCCCCGTTGGCGCAGGCCTTGCACGCGTCCGGGCAGGAGGTGGCCGCCTGGTTCGAGGGCGGCGCGGCTGGCAGCAGCCTGCCCGGGGTGCCCAGCATCGGCCTGAAGCAGGCCCTGGCGATGCGCCCGCGCGCGGTGTTCAGCGCCGCCAACTGGGTGCCGACCTTCCTCGCCGGGGCCAAGGTGCAGCTGTTCCATGGCTTCAACGTGGAGAAGCGGGACAGTGCACGTGGCCACTTCCGGGTGCGCGGCATGTTCGACCTGTACTGCACGCAGGGGCCGGCCACCACCGCGCCGTTCCGGCAGATCGCCGATCAGCAGGGGCACTTCGCGGTGGCCGAAACCGGCTGGCCGAAGCTGGATCCGCTGTTCCGCGACGATGGTGGCGAGAGTGCCGCGCTGCGTGCGCCGGCCGGCGGGCGTCCGGTCATCCTGTTCGGCTCGACGTTCACCGAGCGCCTGAGTGCGGCCCCGCACCTGCTGGCGCCGATCGCCGCCGATATCGCCGCCGGTGAGCGCTACTGGCTGCTGACCCTGCACCCCAAGTGCCCGCCGGAACTGTTCGAGCGCTACCGCGCGCTGGCCGGTGCCAATGCGCGCTTCATCGAGCCGGAACAGGTGATGGCCGCCCAGCGTGCGGCCGACGTGCTGGTGTCGGATACCTCGTCGATCGTTTCGGAGTTCATCGTCCAGCACAAGCCGGTGGTGACCTTCCGCAACCGCGTGCCCAAGCCGCACATGATCGACTTCGATGATGCGGCGCAGCTGCCGGCGCAGCTGCCGGCGATGCTGCAGCGCGCGCTGCACCCGGAGGCGGCGCTGCAGGCGGAGATCGTGCGTTATGCCGATGCCATCCACCCGTTCCGCGATGGCCGCTCCAGCGAGCGGGTGATCACCGCGACCGAGGATTTCCTGTCCGGCGAAATGGGCGCCCTGCGGCGCAAGCCGTTCGGCAGCTGGATGCGTGACCTGCAGATCCGCAAAGACCTGGGGTACTGGGGCCCGTCGCAGCGGTGATGGGGTAGAGTCGACCGTTGGTCGACTGCTCTCCATCAATTGTCCGGAAACCTCGCGCTGCGCGCGATAGTCGACCAACGGTCGACTCTACCGGCGGGTGTCCATGTACCCCGCCGTCACCAGCGCAGCTTGCGCCGCGCGAGCGCTGCGGCCAGCTGCTCCATCACCTGTTGTGCCTGCGCCTGCGGCAGGTAGTTCAGCGCCAGCGCCACATCGCCATGGGCACCGGCCGTGTCCAGCTGCAGGCTGGCGGTGCCCAGCAGCTTGTCCAGCGGCGAGCGCTGCAGGCGCAGGCCCTGCACCTTGTCCAGTTCGGCCCAGCGCCACCAGCGCTGCCACCAGCCGCCGCGCACGGCCACGAACTGGTCATCCAGATGCCAGCCCATGCGCGCCATCTGCCGATGCGCCACCAGCAGCGCCACCGGCAGCCAGGCCAGCACCAGCAGCCCCCAGGGGCCCCAGCGCCAGTACGCAGCGGCCGCCAGCAACGGCACCAGCACCAGGCTGCCCAGGCTCAGCCGCCACCAGCCGCGCTGCGGCAAAGCTTGCCACTGTGCCGGCGGCCACTGCAGTTGCGGCAGCAGGTGCTGCACCAACCCTTCGCAGGTGGTGGCCGCGGCCAGCGGCGCCAGCTCGCGCAGGGCGCGGTCGTCATCGCGTGCGGGGCCGGCGGCGGCGCTGTCGATGCGCAGTTGGCGCAGGCCGAACCAGCGCTGCAGCGTGCCTTCGCGCAGGGTCCATGCCTGGATGCGGCGCCGCGCCACGCTGCTGCGGGTGCGGCTGAGCAGGCCCGTGGACACCGTCAGCCGGCGTTCGCGCTCGCTCAGGGTGAAGCCGTGGTAGCGCAGCACGGTCAGCACCACCGACAGCACGCGCAGCCCCAGCCAGCCCAGCAGCAGGGCGGCGGCCACCAGCAGCAGCGTGCCGGTCAGGCCCGCGTGCAGGTGGCTGACGTAACCGAAGGCCTGGCGGCCACCGCGCTGGAGGGCGTCGTCCATCATCGGCCGTGGCACGGTCTGGAACAGCACGCCGACGGCGGCCGCGGCCAAGGCCCAGCCACGGTTGGAAAGCAGGCCCATGCGCAGCACGTCCCACGCCGACAGGCGCAGCAGCACGCGCTCATCCTCGTCGCCGGCGCTGTCCTGCGCTGCATCGCCAGCCACGGCCTGCGGCGCCTGGCCGCGCTGGCGAACCAGCCGTTCCAGCGCCAGCGCCTGGTCCAGCTTCAGTACGCGCATCTCCGCTTCCGGGCGCACGCCACCGGCCGATTCCAGGCGCAGCTCCGCCACCCCGAACAGGCGGTGCAGCGGGTTCTGCCGCACCTCCACGTTGTGGATGCGGGCGAAGGGAATCTCGCGGCGGTTGCGCGACAGCAGGCCGCTGCGCACGGTGATCGCATCACTGCCGATGCGGTAGCGGTAGCTGAGGTACTGCAGCACCGAGACCAGTACCAGCACGGCAATGGCCGACAGCGGAACCAGTTGTGCCCACATCGGGTCGCGGTCGCCGCGCTGGCCGAACACCAGCAGCGCCACCAGCGGCAGCAGGTAATGGCGCAGCTGCATCAGCAGCACGAACAGCCACGACCAGGGATGCAGGCGATGCTCCTGGCCATCGCCGGGCAGCGCAGGCGGCAGGGACGGCGGCAGGCTCACAGCGCGTCGGCGTCCTGGTCGAGCTGGTGCGCGAGGGTGTCGCGCAGGCGCTCGGCATCGGCCTCGTCCAGGCCGCTGACGGTCACCGCGCTCAGGCGCGTACCGGCCGTGTGCACGATCAGCGTGGCCAGCCCGGCGCGGCGTTCCAGCGGCCCACGGCGCAGGTCCAGGTGCTGCACGCGGGAGATGGGGATGCGGGTTTCCAGCTGCCACATCAGGTCGCGGCGCAGGCCCAGGCCCTGGGCATCCAGCCGCCAGCGCGTACGGGTCATCCGCCGGTGGCCGAGCCAGGCGCCGAACGCAAGGCCCGCCAGCAGGCCGACCGATGCACCCCACAGGCCACCGGGCAGATCGAAGAACCACCAGGCGGCGGCCAGTGGCGCGCCGGGCACGAACAGGCCGCCAAAGGCGCCCCCCAGCGCCGCCAGGCGGGCGGCGCGCAGCGGCAGCGGTTGCCAGTGGTCCAGGTGGTCCAGGTGCGGCGATGCAGGCGAAGGCAGTTCGGTCACGCGGTGTCCGTCGGGCAGCGGGGCAGGGCGGTGGTGGCTGTGGCCACCCCGCGCAGACGGTAGCAGGTCGGCCGCGTTACTGGGCGGCCTGGATCAGCGCGTCGACATCGAGCATGTGGCCGGCGCGGTCGGCCTTGGTGCGCAGGTAGTGCTCGTTCTCGGCGGTGATCTCGCCGGTGACCGGAATGCAGTCCAGCACTTCGATGCCGGCATTGCGCAGGCGCTGTGCCTTGGTCGGGTTGTTGCTGAGCAGGGCCACGCGCGAAATGCCCAGGCCGCGCAGCATCGCCACTGCACTGCCGTAGCGGCGCTCATCGGCACCGAAGCCGAGCTGTGCATCGGCGTCGATGGTGTCCAGGCCGTCGTGCTGGTAGCCATAGGCGCGCATCTTCGCGGCAATACCGGTACCGCGGCCTTCCTGGTCCAGGTACAGCAGGACGCCGCCACCCAGTTCCTTCAGCTTGCGCAGGCCGCGCCGCAGCTGGTCGCCGCAGTCGCACTTGAGCGAACCGAACAGGTCACCGGTCAGGCACGAGGAATGCACGCGTACCGGCACCACCGCCGACAGGTCGGGCTCGCCGACGATGATCGCCACCTGGTCGCGCTGGGCCACGCCGCCGCGGAACACCGCGAAGGTGGTCATGCCGACGTCGCGCAGCGGCACCGGCGAGCGCGCCACCAGTTCGTAGTCATGGGCGGCATGGGCCGCGCCTTCGGCCAGGTCGCACAGGGCCACCTCGGCCGCACCGTCGAAGGTGGGGTCGCCGGTGTCCAGGCGCACGGCCACCATCGCCGGTAGCAGCAGGCCCAGGCGGGCCAGCTCCACTGCGCCGGCATCGAAGTCGTCGCCCGCGCTCCAGCCTTCCGGCATCGGACCCGGTTCGCGCAGGTAGCCCAGCGAGGGCAGGGCATCGAAGGCTACGCCGGCCAGCGGCAGGCGCGCACCCTCGGCGGCCTCCACGCCAAGCACGCGGGCCCGGGTGGCGGTCAGGAACAGGTAATGACGCTCGCGCGCAGCGCTGGCGAAGGCGGCGAAGCTGCTGGCCGTGGCGCTGTCCAGCGCGATCACTGCCAGGCGTTGGCCGTGGCCATCGTGCAGCAGCACCGGGCGACCGGCACGCAGCTCGGCCACCGCGCGTTCGCAGCGGATCGCGGCGGGATCGCCGAACAGGGAAGAAGCAGGCATGGCAGGACCGGGGGAGGCAGACATCGCAGTCTCTATGGGGGCGCCAGCGCGGTATTCAACGTACCGCGGCAGCCGGTCGCAGGCCAGCCGCCGCCGTCCTCAATGCGGATGTTCTTCGGTGGCGTACGGGTCATCTTCGCCGCTGCCCGGCGGGCGCAGCGTGTAGCGCTTGTAGGTCCACTGGTACTGGGTGGGATCGCGCCGGGCGATGCGCTCGATGCCGGCGTTGAGCGCGGTGGCCGCCACCTGCGGGTCCGGATCGGCCACGGCCGGGTCGGTCGGTTCGATGTGCAGGGCGAACTCCATGTCCGGCCCGATGCGCTCGCACCAGCCGTACAGCACGGTGGCGCCGGTGCGCTCAGCCAAGCGGTTGACCAGGGTCATGGTCAGCGCCTGCACGCCGAAGAACGGCACGAACACGCCGTCGCCGGCCTTGGGCTGCTGGTCGGGCAGGATGCCGGTGGCACCGCCGTCCTTGAGCACCTTGAACAGCTGGCGCACGGCCGGGCCTTCAGCGCGCACCTGCTGTACGTTCTGGCCGCCACGCACCAGCTGCAGGAAGGCGTCGCTGGCCTCGTCCTCCGGTGGCTTGTAGACGATGGCGATCTGCCCGCGCGAGGCCAGCCACTGGTTCAACAGCTCCCAGTTGCCGTAGTGCGGGGCGGCCACGATCACGCCCTTGCCGCTGGCCAGGGCCGCGTCGTACAGGGCCGCGCCGTGCTGTTCCTTCAGGTGCAGGCGCAGGTTGTCGGCCGGCGGCCGGCTCCACAGGCGCAGGGTTTCGATGGCCTGCAGGGCGGTCGAGCGCAGCAGCTCGCGGTGCAGGCGGTCGCGCGCGTCGCCGGTGATCTCCGGGTAGGCCAGCTCCAGGTTGCGCCGGGTCACCCGGCTCTCGCGGGCGTTCAGGCGGATCCATGCCCAGGCCACGGCGTGCGCGAACCCCCGCAGCAGCGGCCAGGGCAGGCGGGCGAACAGGGTGGTGGCGCGATGGACCAGCCGGGCTTTGCGTTGCGGATTCATTGGCCCCAGTTTAGCCAAGGGCGCTGCTATCGTGGCCGCCCCCGTTATCTGGAGCCCTTCGATGCTCGTCCTGATCCAGCGTGTCACCCAGGCTGCCGTGCATGTGGAGGGCGAGGCGGTCGGGCAGATCGGCCCCGGCCTGCTGGCCCTGGTGGGCATGGAACCGGGCGATACCGAGGCGCAGCTGCAGCGGATGGCCGATCGCCTGCTTGGCTACCGTGTATTTGCAGATGAGGCGGGGAAAATGAACCGTTCGCTGCGCGATACCGGGGGCGGGCTGCTGCTGGTCAGCCAGTTCACCCTGGCCGCCGATACCCGGTCGGGCATGCGCCCCAGCTTCACCAGCGCCGCGCCGCCGGACGAGGCTGAACGCGGGTTCAATCGATTTGTCGGGATCTGCCGTGAAAAACACGCCCCGGGGGTGGAAACGGGCCGGTTTGGTGCCCATATGGTCGTCAGCCTGGTCAACGACGGTCCCGTGACCTTCCTTCTCAGGCCCTAGGCCGCCGGGACCACCGCCCGGCAGGCGGGGCCCCGGGCTGGTATAATGCTACGTTCCCTATTTCTCCCTAGCCGGTGGCGCGAGCACTACATGGCCAACGAACGTCCTGCCCAATCCGAAATCAAGCAACTGATCAGCAAGGGCCTGGAACAGGGCTACCTGACCTACGCCGAAGTCAATGACCATCTGCCGGACGACATGGTCGACCCGGAACAGATCGAAGACATCATCGGCATGATCAACGGCATGGGCATTGATGTCCATGAAGTTGCGCCGGATGTGGAAACCCTGCTTCTCAACGACGGCAACACGGGCAACCGTGAGGTCGACGACACCGCGGCCGAAGAAGCCGCCGCAGCGCTGAGTGCGCTGGACACCGAAGGTGGCCGCACCACCGACCCGGTGCGCATGTACATGCGCGAAATGGGCACCGTCGAGCTGCTGACCCGCGAAGGCGAAATCGCCATCGCCAAGCGCATCGAGGAAGGCCTTTCGCAGGTGCAGGCTGCCCTGGGCCAGTTCCCGGTCTCGGTCGAATCGCTGCTGTCCGACTACGACGCCCACAAGGAAGGCAAGAAGCGCCTGGCCGAAGTGATCGTCGGCTTCAACGACCTCTCCGACGAAGTGCCGGCTCCGGCCGCTGCTGCGTCCGATGACAGCGACGACAGCGACGACGACAGCGACGAAGACGAAGATGATGATGTCGACGGCGGTGATGAAGAAGCCGCACCGACCGGTCCGGACCCGGAGGAAGTCGCCGCGCGCATGCAGGCGCTGACCGACGCGTTCAATGCCTTCAAGAAGGCTGCCGCCAAGGGCGACAAGAAGAACCTGCCCAAGCTCCGCGAGGAGATGTCGGCGGTGTTCGTCACCCTGAAGCTGCCGCTGCCGCTGACCGACGTGCTGACCAAGCAGCTGCGCGACACCATGGCCGACATCAAGTCGCATGAGCGCCGCGTGCTGAACCTGGCCACCGTCACCGCCCGCATGCCGCGCAAGGACTTCATCCGTTCCTGGGAAGGCAACCAGACCAACCTGGAATGGGTGGAAGACGCACTGAAGCGTAAGCAGAAGTGGTCCTCGGCGCTGCGTGAGGTGAAGGACCAGATCGTGTCCGAGCAGCAGGCCACCATCGACATCGAAAAGCTGACCCTGCTGGACCTGGACGAGCTGAAGGAAATCAGCCGCGCCATGGCCTACGGCGAAGCCAAGGCCCGCAAGGCCAAGAAGGAAATGGTCGAGGCCAACCTGCGCCTGGTCATCTCCATCGCCAAGAAGTACACCAACCGCGGCCTGCAGTTCCTCGACCTGATCCAGGAAGGCAACATCGGCCTGATGAAGGCCGTGGACAAGTTCGAATACCGCCGCGGTTACAAGTTCTCGACCTACGCCACCTGGTGGATCCGCCAGGCGATCACCCGCTCGATTGCCGACCAGGCACGCACCATCCGTATCCCGGTGCACATGATCGAGACGATCAACAAGTTGAACCGCATTTCCCGCCAGATGCTCCAGCAGTACGGCCGCGAGGCTACGCCGGAGGAGCTGGCCAAGGAAATGGACATGCCGGAAGACAAGATCCGCAAGGTGATGAAGATCGCCAAGGAGCCGATCTCGATGGAAACCCCGATCGGCGACGACGAGGATTCCCATCTGGGCGACTTCATCGAGGACACCAACGTGGAGTCCCCGATCGAGAACACCACCAACATCAACTTGTCTGAAACCGTGCGCGACGTGCTGGCCGGCCTCACCCCGAGGGAAGCCAAGGTGCTGCGCATGCGCTTCGGCATCGACATGAACACCGACCACACGCTGGAAGAGGTCGGCAAGCAGTTCGACGTGACCCGCGAGCGCATCCGCCAGATCGAAGCGAAGGCCCTGCGCAAGCTGCGTCACCCGAGCCGCTCGGAGCAGCTGCGCAGCTTCCTGGATATCGACTGATATTCGGCGAATGCTGATGAGTTGAGAGAAACCCCGCTTCGGCGGGGTTTTTCTTTGGTAGCGCCGGGCCGCGCCCGGCGGGGTGTATGCAGTATTCGTAATTTTTACGTAACACTATTTCTGATGTCTGCTAGGGATGGTTTTGCAAAAATCCGTGTAAAACAATAGTTTTTAAGTTTTACCCCGCTTGCAGGCTGCATTATTTTGCGATAAATACGTAACACTATTCGTCCCCAAGGCCCGCCCATGGCCCGCCGCGCGCTCCTGCAACCCCAGGATCTGATCGCCCAGCTTCCCCCCGGCCAGCCACAGCCGGCGGCCGCGCTGGCCGAGCGCCTGGGCGTGAACCGCATGACGCTCAGCCGCCTGGTCGCGGCCAGTGGCGATCAGGTCGTGCGCCTGGGCCAGACGCGCGCCACCGCCTATGCCCTGCGCCAGCCCTCCCGCGTGGGCAGCGAATGGCCGCTGTACCGCCTGCGCGAAGACGCCACGCTGGAAGAGCTGGGTCGTGTGATCGCGCTCAGTGGCGACACCTTCCACGTGGATGCCAGCCGTGCGCGGCCCAACCTGCTGCGCGCGCCGGACGGCGACATCGCCGCCTTCTTCCCGGGCCTGCCGTGGTACCTCGACGACCTGCGCCCGCAGGGCTTCCTCGGCCGCAGCTTCGCGCATGGACGTGCGCGCGGGCTTGGACTGCCTTCGGATCTGGCCCGCTGCCAGCGCGACGACGTGCTGGTGGCGCTGGTGCATGGCGGCGGAACCGAGACCGGCGATCTGCTGCTGGGCAGTGAGGCCGTGCAGGCGGCTCTGGCCGCGCTGGATGCACCGCCTGACCGCGTGGATGTACGCGACCGCCCGCAGCAGTACCCGCAACGCGCGCGTGCCGCATTGGCCGGCGAAGACGTGGGTTCTTCGCCCGGCGGCGAGCAGCCCAAGTTCACCGCCACCGTGGAAGGCGAGGGTGGTCGCCGCGCGGTGATCGTGAAGTTTGCCCAGCCCGACGGCGGCGAGGCCGCGCAACGCTGGTCCGACCTGCTGGTCTGCGAACACCTGGCACTGGAAACCCTGCGCGCCGCTGGCGTGGATGCCGCCAGCAGTGAGTTGCTGCAGACGCCCACGCATACCTTCCTGGAAGTCACGCGTTTCGACCGCAGTGCCGATGTGCTGGGGCGCCGGGGCTTTGTTTCGCTGCTGTCGCTGTCGTCCGCGTTTACCGGCGAAGCGACGCTGGAGTGGCCGCGCGCGGGTGCGCAGCTGCAGGCGCTGGGCTGGTTGTCTGCGGCGACCGTGCAGGCGATGGCGCGGCTGCATGCGTTTGGCCGGTTGATCGGCAACAGCGACATGCACCAGGGCAACATCGGTTTCCGCCTCGTTGATCGCGGCCCGTTCCCGCTGGCGCCGGCCTACGACATGTTGCCGATGTCGTTGGCGCCGTCGCGGCTGGGTGTGCTACGGCAGGATGTGCTGTTGGATGCGGTGGCGCCGCGTGAGAGCGGGGAGCTGGAGCATCTGCGCTGGGCGGCGCCACTGGCGAGCGAGTTCTGGGCGCGCGTTGCGGGGGATGCGCGGGTGGGGTCGGACGGATTGCGCGCGCTGGCGCGGGGGAATGCCGAGCGGGTGAGGGTGATGGGGGCGCGGTTCGGGTGATTTCGGGTGACGCATCTCCCCGCGTTTCCAATGATTGAGTCGCTCTTAGTGCCTCGGCGCTGCGCCCTGTGACGTACTCGGCTTTGAGGATTGTTGGAATCTGACCGCAGAATTTTCCTGTGCGCTGCGCTCACCCAGTCGAATTCCTAATCCGTTCAAGGCGTTGGACCTTCCGGATGCTGCATGCACTCCAGAGCGTGTCGCAATCAGCAATTGAGCCCTCTACCTTCCTTTCTACACAGTCCTTCGCAGGTGCTCAACACACCTTCGTAGGCGGGTTGTCTGACGCAATAGCAGGCAGTCCAAGGTCAAGCCGTATCACTCGCCATCCCGGTGAGCTCCAAGGTTTCTGACCGGGTGGCGCGCAGCCATACAAGACTCCGCAAGGAGGAAAGCTGCGGGCGGCCCTACGACCGTGTTGAAGCACCCGGTCGCCTCTCTCAACAGGAGGCGGAAGAGGTTCGACGAATCGTAGGAGAGCGAGATGGGACTGAAGCCGATAGCTGGTGTCGCTTCTGATGAAAAGGGGGCGGCGGACGACTGTGATTTCGTGCCGTTGATGGACTGGGATGAGGTGCTGCAGGATGAGCGCGAGGATCGGCTGGGGTTTGCCCGGCGTACGACGTACGCGTTGCTGACGCTCCCGGGATCGGGACTGGTTGAGGGCTTTAGTGGTGGCAATCAGCCAGGGCTTGAATCGGCCCGGCGGACGGTGGCCCTTTTCCACGCGCATCTGAGGCAGATGCAGCACTTCGCGGAGATTGCCGAGGTGCGGCTGGAGCAGGTGGCCAAGGCACTGGCCGTGATGCCTGAGTAGCCGGGCGGGGGCGCGCTCCACTACACTGTGGCGCTGCGCAGGGCCTATAGCTCAACGGTTAGAGCAGAGGACTCATAATCCTTTGGTTCCAGGTTCGAATCCTGGTGGGCCCACCAGATTAATGCTCGGTCGATTGGAGGGCGTCTGCGGTACGCTCCCCACACCTAGACAGTCGAATGCACGGTAGCCGCTGCGGTAGATCTCAGCGGGCTAGATGTTCGCGGATCGCTCATTGATCTCACTAGAGCCCGCCCCCCCACTCTGTAACTCTCGTCCGCCATTGGCCGGTGGGCTCTAGGCCGGTTAGGATCTCTCCAATCGGGCATGGCGCCACCAAGGCCTCAAGGGGGGGGATAAATGGAATTGGCTTGGGCCACGGTAATTGAAGGATCGGAAACGCCAGCTGGAGACGGCGATTTTGGGGCTCTCCGGTGTGTAATTCAGACGGTGGACGGCGAGCTTCTTGCCGCAGTTCTTAAGCGGGACCCTCCGGAATTTGTCTTTGCGGAGGCGCTCTGCTCAATTCTTCTGAGCCGATGGGGTCTGGTTGTTCCTCGACCATTCCTAATTGCGGACACCCACGGGGTGTCGTTTGCCAGTGCTGATGTTGGATACCCTAATCTCAAGCAGCGGGTTGGACTAGGGCCGGGTCATGCGGAGGCCGACCAGGAAATCGCGTTTAGACTGGCTACTACTTTGGTCGGTTCCTTTCCTTCCACCCCGCTGGCTCTTGCGATAGATGAAGCGATAGACAACCGCGACCGCAACCTCGGAAATATACTTTGGGACGGCACCCAAGAGGCCTGGATAGATCACGCACTAGCTCTTGGGAACGGCCTTCACATGGATGACCTGAACAAGTTGTGCATACTGATGGTAGAGGCCGGAAAGGCGGACGAGGCGCTACATGGTGCAATCGCCCAATGGTTGGCTCTGAATCGATCAGAAGTTGCCAGCGCGGCCCTTGTTGTAGAAGGGATGCACAATGCTGGACCGTGGCAAGCACTGATCGTTGAGCGCCTTGAGGACTTGGGTGCACGCCTCACTGCTCGCTTCCCCAGACCTGATGATCTATTGGCAAATCTGTGATGAATATGCCTACGGAGTCCATCGTGACCAAGCCTCAGCGGCACCCTTGGCGGCCCATGTTTTGGGAGCCGGTGACGGGAACTGGTGAGCGAATTCTTGTTGGGGTTCTTTACAATTTCGAGGGTACGGCAGGCGTCTTCCGTTTCATTCGAGACGAGTCACTTGATGGGATGTTTGGTGCTCAGGCCACCGGTGCTCGCCGTCTAATTGATCAAGCATTGTCCACATACGTCGCAATTGCTGAACAGCGCAACGGGAGCATTGAGTCTTCGGATGCGAGGTACATGGGGCTTGTCCCTGGGCCGCTGAGGGAAACGTCTGCACACAGTTTAAATGATCTCCTGCGTACAGCTGCGCTGCTCTATTCCAGTATGGCGAGCTTGGCCAAGCTAGAAGACCTTGATCAAGCCGAGACGCCACTTCCAGAAGACGTCAATCGACGATTTAGTACCGAGGTTAAGGACTTAGTGCTGGCGCAGCGTCCGGAGTTTTCGGACTATTTTGGCCGTTCTACTCCTCTGGTCAACGGAGGCAATCCTGTGAAGTTTGGCTTTGCATCACAACGGGCGCTTCTCCACTTCTGTGTCGTTCACCCATTGCGTATTGGTGCAAGCATTCGTGATGCTAGAGCTCGCCTTTTTGAGCTTCAGCGTGCTCGGGAACTGGTTGGAATCTCAGGAGCGGCGTTGATCGGTGCGACGACGCGAAGCGACGACGTTACGCTGGGCGATAAGCAGAGGACTGCTGTAGCCAGTGCGCGCGAAGAGATTGAGGCTGAGGCGTTGGCGGCTGAGTTGCGCTTCTATCCCGTCACATCGGCCGTCGAAGGTGCAGAGAAGGTCCTGCAAGCCGCGTAGACCGTTGTGGCGCGATTAGGACGCAATCAACACGCCGATTGAGCCAAAGGGAGCCAATCCCCGGCCTGACGCCTACACACGAGCTACAGCTGCAGGTCGCTATCTAGTCGCTGCAAGGGTCGTTCAGCGCAGTTAACTAGTCTCCGAAAGACAGCGTGGCATTACGCTGACGCCATCAGATCGTCACTTCGCTGGAACGGTGCGCATGGGACTGGCTTGGGGATGATCCATATGCCGGTCCGAGATTGTCCGCAGCACCCATGCCTTAAGAAGCAGCAGTTGGGGCCGATATCAGACGTAAATGCAGCGGGTAGTACCATGTCCTCCCAGCAATTCCCAAGCCAGCTAGACGTTACTCTGGGTGCCGCGAGGTCGGTGGGTGAGCCTCTGCGCGGCGGTTGGATTCTTGAATTTTGGGGATTACTTGTGCTTTCAGTAATCTTCCAATGGTGGGGGCCATACATCTGGAAAAACCCTAAAACTGTCGAAGCAGTTGTGAGTGGAATCTCTTCGATCCCTCTTCTTGGGGCGATGTTTTACCTGTCGCTCGCAGTAAATTCGTTGTGGTTTGTTGCCGCCATCTTCGACATTGACGAGTACTATCTGCCGGTACTTGACTGGTTCCTAACTACTATCCGCACCTACATGCTTGCTGTCGCAGCAGTCCTACTGGGGCGTGTTTGGCCCTGGACATGGAGTAAGGAGATAGCGATCAACCTGGCAGCAGTCGTCGTAGGTGGCATCTGGTATGTCATCATCTTTCACACAAGCACAGATCGACGAAAGCACCTCCACGCTGCCAGTGGAGGTGGGGCGAAGATTGGCTATGCGGTGTTCGCTAACTGTGTTTTGGCCGCGCTTGCTGTTTTTTCAATCTGGCTACTTCAGCTGTATCCGCAGGTTTTGGATTCTGTTCTCTAATCTCTAAGGTCTACGTCCAGATGTGGTGTGACCCGGCGGCATTGCGCTGTAGCTCGTCAGCTTCCTCTCGCAGCTTTTCGTTGCTGGTGCTCACATCAGGTAGGGAGATGCCCGGATCAATGAATGGCCTTTGCTGCAACCGCGATTGGTGCGAAAGGAGGGGGTAGTGGCTGGGGAGCCGGCTGGTGGCTGAAAGACGGTCTCGCGCATGGTGCTGGAGTGGCGCGAGGCCAGCCGAGCCGGACCGAGAGTCAGGGGAGGGGCGTCCTGTGGGGAGGGGGGCGGGAAAACCACGATAAAGGTGCCGCCAGGCAGACCCCTGTCGTAATCTTCTGAGACTGAGACTAGTATTCGCCATCGGCTGAGCAGAAGCTGGCCGAACCCGGGGCACAGCAAACAGTGGGAGTGGATGACCACAAACGTAGTCGTCGCCACTTACCATGGCGTCGTTTTAGGATGCGATTCGCTCTCCAGCATGATGGAGCGTGCGTACTTTCCATTTCGTACTCCCGACGCACTGGCTCGAGATGAAGATGGTGAGCTAATTCGGGATGCGGAGGGGAGGCCACTACTTGTTCTTGATGAGCGCAATTTCCAGATGACGCCTACCAACATCATGGGCGGAGTACGGAAAATGTTCGTTCTGTATCAGGACAAGGACGTGTCCGATATTGAACGCTCCGTGGCAGCAACCACTGCAGGACTCGGTACGTTGAACGGAGTAGTAATTTCAGATCTGGCAGACCGGTTTCGCCGGAGGTGCTTCGCAGATCAGAAAATATACGAAGCTGCCGAGCAGGTCGTAAACGACTTCATCGATTTCCTGCGCCCCCTTTGGGAGCAGCAGGTCCAGTTCGATCCCGAGAAGGGTGACGGGTACTACCGGGCTGATGACCTTCAGTTCATCGTTTCTGGCTACTGCCCAGATGATGCCTACATCAAGGTTTTTAGGGTCAGTATCGCGGCGGGAGATGCAGGGGAAGCTGCCGAGATATTTCCGGATGCACCCCATTGCAGTGCGGCTTGGGGAGGACAGACTTCGTCGATCGAAGCATTGATAAACGGTACCAGCTTCAACGCGATGTGGCCCATAAACCATGCAGTGGCCGCCGCGATGGAGAGGCAACGTTCGACTTTAGTGACATCAGTGCTGGATCAGCTGAGGGAGCAGGGCGTAGAGATTCCTGAACAAGCTCAGCTTGACGTCACGGTGGAGCTGCCGGAGGACTTGCCCTGGGGTCAGGGGGCTCCTCAATTCAGTTGGGCCAATTTGCCTGTACAATCCGCAGTCGATTTGGTGTCAACCTTGGTTAACGCCGAATCTGCTATACAGAAGTTCGCAATGGGCATTCCGACGGTCGGAGGCCGTACACGGGTAGGCCTTATGCAACGTGGCATGCCTTTTGCATTTTTAAACGAGCCGGAAATCGTTCACCAACATGTGGGATACAACCATGATGCGTAGCTCCTACAACTCCGCCGCCATGAAGGCACCGGCGTTTGAGGTGTCTGATCGTCCAGTTCGAATCGTAGCGCCGCAGAGCAACGGCAAGGCTAACTTGGCTCCCGTACACAAAGGGCAAGTGAAGACCGGCCGATTTGTCATTCGAATTCAAGATGGAAAAGCGGTCGTCGTGACTCCAACATTGGTGGATTTACCCAAGATCAAGATTGCCGGGTGAACTCGATGGCCCCGCATAAGCGGGGCTTTTTGGTGGAACTTCTCACCCGTGAAGTTGCGAGCCTCGATTAGGTGTTCCGCAATGTGAGAGTCGAACTGGCTGCGAGAGACGCTGCGGTAGAACGCCGATTCCTCGACGGTCAGCCGGTGTTTGCTAGATAGGTCGACCCGCTGGGCGGTTAGCTGCTGCATCAGAAGGGTGATCTCCTGCTCAAACGCCAGTGCGGCTGGCAACTCGTCCAGGGCTCCTCCTTGGTGTGTAGCCGAGAGTAGCTCTCTGGATTACATCGGGGAGTGGAACCGGGCGATCTTGTTGCGTAAGGCAGTGGGCGCACCAGAGGGCCCTAGCGCGCCCAAGGGCGCCTAGCCTTCCAACAAGGATGTTTGAAAATCCTGAAAAGCTTTGCCTGACCAAGGACGAGATCAAACCGCTGACGCGTACGCCTCTGAAAGGCTCGACAGCTTCAGTTCCTTTGAGAGAACGGCATCGGGCACTTCTCGAGTACTTGGCCGGCTTCGCGGTTGCTTTCATGGCTCGCGTGCTGGCAACCATCCGCTCTGTTTGACGATCAGCTAGGGGGCCTCGATGCCATGTCTGATAAGCGGGAAGCATCGTCCGCCAGCCATTGCTGATTTATCAATAAAACAAACTTGACACCCAGCCCGCCGCAGTAGACCTTTCCCCGCATGACTATCGATATCGAATCGCTCAGCCTTCGGGAGCTGGGCGCACTGGTGGCTGCGGCCGAACAGCGCAAAGCCCTCATCACCACCCGCCGCCCGGCCGCCGCCGTGCGCCGCCTGCTGAAGGCCGCTGCCGCCGAAGCCGGTTACACCATCGAAGAACTCTTCGGTGATGAAGCCACAGAAACCGCCGCACCCGCGCGCAAACCCGCCCGCCGTAAAACCGGCAAGGTCGCCGCCAAATACCGCGATCCGGAATACAAGCGCCTGACCTGGACCGGCCGTGGCCGCATGCCGCGTTGGCTGGCACACAAGGTGTCCATGGGCCACAAGGTCACCGATTTCCTGATTCCGGGCCTGGCCAAGCCGACCGCGGGCAAGACCAGCAGCATCGGCAAGCGCACCGTCATCAAGAAAGCCTGAGGCCTGCGTCCCACTCCCGCGCATGGGGTGGGGCTGCCCGCGCATTCCGCATCTGAATCGATCTAATATGCTCCCAATCTATCCAGCACGGGAGCGCACGGCATGGCGTTGGGCAAGTGGATGATGGCCGCCTGCATGGCAGCGGCATTGGCAACGGGCGCGCAGGCCGCGCCGCCGGCCACCTCGGGTAATCCGATCCTGAAGGGGTGGTATGCCGACCCGGAAGCGGCGGTATTCGCCAACCGCTACTGGATATTCCCGACCACCTCGGCGGACTACGATGCGCAGATCACCTTCGATGCATTCTCGTCGCCGGATCTGGTGCATTGGACCAAGCATGCCGATGTTCTGAACGCGAAAAACGTGGCCTGGGCCAAGCGCGCGATGTGGGCGCCGTCCGTGGTGGAAAACAACGGCAAGTACTACTTCTTCTTTGCCGCCAACGACATCAAGACCGACAGCGAACTGGGTGGCATTGGCGTGGCCGTGGCCGACCGCCCGGAAGGCCCGTACAAGGATCTGCTGGGCAAGCCGCTGGTAGGCGCCTTCCATAATGGCGCGCAGCCCATCGACCAGTTCGTGTTCAAGGATGACGACGGCGCCTGGTACATGATCTACGGCGGTTGGAAGCACGCCAACATCGTCCGCCTGAAGGATGATTTCACCGGCGTGCTGCCGCTGGCCGATGGTTCGCTGTTCAAGGAAATCACCCCCGCGCCGGAATACGTGGAGGGCCCGCTGATGTTCAAGCGCGGTGGCCACTATTACTTCATGTGGTCCGAAGGCGGCTGGGGTGGCCCGGATTACACGGTGGCCTATGCCATTGCCGATGCACCCACCGGCCCGTTCAAGCGTGTCGGCACGGTGCTGCAGCAGGATGAAGCCATCGCTACCAGCGCCGGCCACAACTCGGTGATCCACGTGCCGGGCACCGACCGCTGGTACATCGTCTACCACCGTCGCCCGCACGGTGACACCGCCCGCGACCATCGCGAGACCGCCATCGAGCGCATGCACTTCGATGCGCAGGGCCACATCCTGCCGGTGAAGATCACCCATGAGGGCGTGGCGGCCGATCCGCTGCGCTGAGGGCCGCCACCGGATCCTTCCGGCGGCGGCTGTCAGGCGCGGTGGTGCGACCGCGCCTACGCGGGATTCATCAGCGCGAAGATCGCATCGTAGGTGCCATCGCGTTCGGCCCAGCGTCGCGCCTGGTCAGCGTCCAGCAGCACTTCACCGCGTGGATGATCGCCGCGTTCCAGCTTCAGCAGCACCTGCTGCACGTAGTCCTGCACGGGCATGGCGCGAGGGTCGCTGGCCTGCGCGGCGCCGGTCAGCCCGGTCTGCACGTAGGGCGGCGAGAGTTCCAGCACGTCCACCGGCAGGTGGCGCAGTTGATGGCGCAGCGATACCAGCCACGAATGAAGGAAGGCTTTGCTGGCGCAGTACGTGGGGAAGCTGGCCAGGGGCAGGAAGGCCAGCGACGAGCTGGTGGCCATCAAGGTCGCGCTGCGCTGCCGGGTCAGCAGCGGCAGGAAGGTCGCGACCGTGCGCAGCACGCCCAGGATGTTGGTGTCGACGATGGCTTCGGCATCGAGGTCATCCCAGTGGCCGCTGGCCAGATCTTCCGCGCGCGAGATGCCTGCATTGGCCATGAGCACGTTCAGCGAGGGAAAGCGCGCGTGTACGACCTCGGCCACCTGCGCCAGCGACGCGGTGTCGCCGAGCTCCAGTGGCAGGCCGGTCATGCCGGGGCGCTGCGCGCAGATGGCGTCCAGCAGTGCGGGGTCGCGGCCGGTGATGATGACCTGGTTGCCGCGGTCATGCAGGGCTTCGGCGAATGCGCGGCCAATGCCACGGCTGCCGCCGGTGATGAGGATGGTGTTGCCGGAGAGCTTCATGGGAGTGCCTTTCCAGAGGGTCTGGGGAAAGGCCACGGCAGGATGCATCCCTTCCAGCAGAAAGGGGAGGGCAGGACGGTACCGTGGCGCCTTTGATCCGGGTTCCCTCTGCTGAGGCCCTCCCGGGTGTGGGCGCGTTGGATGACGATAACGCCTGCGGCAGCGCCTGATGCAGGGCTGCGGCGCAGACTTTAGGCCTGTGCGGGCTGGGCGTCAATGTGGCGGCTGCTGGTGCTACTGGTGCTGGAACACCGCCAGCTGCGCAGCAAACGCGCGCTGGTACGCTGGCCGCGTCGTCGCGCGCGCCACGTAGGCAGCCAGCAACGGGAATGCATCGACGATGCCGCTGCTCTTCAAGCGCAGCAGCACCGACACCATCAGCAGGTCGCCGGCACTGAACGCGCCGTCCAGCCAGGGGCCATCACCGAGCCGTGCTGACAGCTCATCCAGCCGCCGCCGCACGCGCTCATCCAGCATCACCAGCCGTTGCGCGTACCAGGGCTGCTCGCGCTCCAGCACCCAGGCCATCGAGCGCTCGACGATGGGCGGTTCCACCGTGTTCAAGGCGGCGAACATCCAGACGATCGCGCGCATGCGGCCCGCTGCATCCGCGGGAAGCAGGCCCGGATGCTGCTCGGCCAGGTGCAGGATGATCGCGCCCGATTCAAACAGCCGCAGATCGCCGTCCTCATAGGTGGGAATCTGCCCGAACGGATGGCGCGCACGGTGCGCGGGTTCCTTCATCTCGGCGAAGGTCAGCAGCTGCACGTCGTAGGCGATGCCCAGTTCCTCCAGCGCCCAGCGCACGCGCATGTCGCGGGCCAGGCCCTGGCCGCGGTCGGGGGAGGTGGCGAAGGCGGTGAGGATCGGGTGCATGGCGGTGCTCCTGCAGGCGAAGGGCCTGCCTTTCCCGTTCCGACGAACGGCGGGGGCGGGAATCGACACCTGGTCGCACCTACCTGCGCATTTACCGAAAGGGGCCGCTGTCGGATACTTCAGAGACGCTCCGCCGAGGTCATGGAACCATGAGACACCGTCGTCCCGCCCTCGTGCCACTTCCTCGTCCTCGCGCGGATGATGCTCCGTATCTTGCGTTTGCATGGTTCCGGGAGGAAGAGTACGCCATCTTCAAGGCGCTCCTGCCTGAGCGGGACTGGCACGATACGTTTGCCGAGTGGGAGAAAGATATTGAGCGCCACGTGTGGCTCGCCAGAGTGAGTGGCGTCGGCACTGTCCGGGTGACAGTGGCGGTGGCCGACTTTGTGGAATGGTGCCTGGCAAACGATTTGCCCGTCGAGTCGTCTTCGCTGTCGAAATTCGCGTCATCGCATGGCGAATCGCCGAATCCATGAGGATGGACGAGAACGTTCTCTGAGCGTGAATCCCATGCAAGAGAACGTGAACAGTCAGTTGCCGTTCGAGACAGTGATTCCTGCATAAAACAGTGCTCACCCGCGCCGCACATGCACTTCTCCACTCTGGTCCTGCAGGCAACGGACACACCGCTGCCCTCATCCCGCAGACCCGATCAAGGAGAAACACCATGAGCACCCAGTCCACCATCGAACACCGCCTCAACGACCTGATCGAGATCGCCCGCGACGGCAAGTCGTTCTATGAAGAAGCCGCCACCAAGGTGAAGGACACCGAGCTGTCCGCACTGTTCGTGCGCATCGCCGGTGTCAAGGCGCGTATCGTGTCCTCGCTCAGCAGCGCCGTCGTCGCCACCGGCGGCAAGCCGGCCGAGCACGGCACCATGGTCGGTTCCATGCAGCAGTTCTACGGCAAAGTACGCGCCGCCTTCGGCGATACCAACTATGGCTACGTGGCCGAGCTGGAAGAATCCGAGGACCGCCTGCTGGGCGCGTTCAAGGACGTGCTGAACGACAACGACCTGCCGCCGGCCGTGCGCCAGGAAGTGACCGCGTGGCTGCCGGAAGTGCAGGATTGCCACCGCGTGATGCGCGACCGCAAGCATGCGATGAAGGCGGCCTGATCCCCAGCTTCGGCTGCGTGATCGCTGCTGTGCAGGGCCCCGCCATTGGCGGGGCCTGGTCGTTATTGGCCCGGATGGATTGGCCCAGACGGAGAGTCAGCCCTGTTGCGGGTAGGGCGACGCTGGTGCGGCAGGGGCCTGCGGTTCGTCCTGCATCTGTTGCTGCTGCTGGCGCTGCGCATTGGCATGCCGTGCATGCCCGCCCTCGCGGCCGATCGCCGCCATGTGCTGGCGGTTGCGGCTGATCGCCTCACCTCCCTTGCGGCCGGCGACGCGTGCCTCGGCGGAACTGAATTCATGCGCGTTGCCCGATGCGTGGGCCGCGCGGCCGCCCTTGGCGGCGATGGCGCGTTGCTTGTCTTCATCCATCGAGGCGAAGCCGCGATTCTGTGCGCCGTGGGGTGCATTGGCCATGCTGTGTCTCCTGTGCGGAAGGGACGCCGCCAGCTTCGACGACCGCTTCCATCCTGCACAGGCGGGGCTAATGGCAGGTGCATATCCCCACCGCGGCTTTCACGCCGGCCATGCATGCGCTTGACGCCCCGCTACCAGGCCGCGCACGTGAACAGGCTGTTGCCGAGCCTTCGCCCGCGCCTAGAATCGGGTCATCCCGGTAGCTCCCGGGCGTTGTCGAGTGAATGGATTCAATGAAGATCCTGTTGACCGGAAGTTCCGGGCGGATCGGGCGCGCGATCTTCGGTGCGCTGGCTGCCGAGCACGACGTGGTGGGGTTGGACCGCAGCCCGTTCAACACCACCCGCATCATTGCCGACATTACCCACCGCCAGGCGCTGGAGCGCGCCGTGCGGGGCGTGGATGCGGTGATCCACACCGCAGCCCTGCACGCACCGCATGTCGGCCTGGTGCCTGATGAGGTGTTCCAGCAGATCAACGTGGACGCCACCGCGCAGCTGCTGCAGCTGGCCCGGCAGGCGGGTGTGCGCCGCTTCGTGCTGACCAGCACCACGGCGCTGTACGGCCACGCCGTGGTGGCCGGTGGCTGCCGCTGGATCGATGAAACCACCGACCCGCTGCCGCGCACCATCTACCACCGCACCAAGCTGCAGGCCGAAGCGCTGGCCGAGCGCGCGGCAGGGCCAGGGTTTGACGTGCGCGTGCTGCGCATGGCGCGCTGCTTCCCCGAGTCGCCTGAACGCATGGCGATGTTCCGCCTGCATCGCGGCATCGATGCGCGCGACGTGGCCAGCGCGCATGCGGCATTGCTGGTGGACGAGGGCGGGGCCTTCCAGCGCTACATCGCCTGTGCGGCCACGCCGTTCCAGCGCAGCGACTGCCTGCAGCTGGCCGCCAACCCGCGGCAGGTGCTGGCCCGGCGGGTGCCGCAGCTGCTGGCCGAATTCGAGCGCCGCGGCTGGCCGTTGCCGCTGAGCATTGACCGCGTCTACGACAGCAGCCGCCTGCGCCAGGCGCTGGGCTGGCAGCCGCGCTTCGGCCCGGAGGGCGTGCTGCAGCAGTACGCGGCGGGCAGCATCGAAGTGCTGCCGCGCACGCAATGGGTGGGCGACCGCGTGGTGGAGTAGAGTCGAGCTTGCTCGACTGCTCCTGGCATCAGTCGAGCAAGCTCGACTCTACGCGGCGGAACCTCGAGCAAGCTCGACGCTACGTGAGTCCATTCAGGTTCCCGCAGGCGGTTTTCCTCAACCCGCCCCGTCTGCGGCCGCTAACCCGGTGCGTGCCTTGCCACCGTGGGTTCCGATCCGCAGCCGGCAGGCGGCCGCGCGAGGGATCGCGCATCTGCGCGGTACCGTCGTGGTGCCGGTTGTCCTGAACTGCCTGCGGATCCATCCATGCCTTCTTCCCGCTCTGCCGCTGCCCGTCGCCCGGGCAGCATCGCCCACAAGCTGATGCTGGGCACTGCTTCGATCGCGCTGCTCTGCTTCGGCGTGACCGCCTTCCTCATCTACCGCCAGGCCAGTGCCAGCCTGGTCAATGCCTCGCGCCAGACCATGGGCAGCGAAGCGATTGCCGAGGCGCGCAAGGTCTCGGCCGATCTGGGCACGGCCTTCGCCAGCAACGATGCGATGGTGGAAACCGTGCTGGCCCAGCGGGCCCGCGGCGATGCCCCGGACCGTGCCGCGCTGGCCGCGGTCATCGGCGAACAGCTGCACGCGCACCCGGAATGGGTAGGCAAGAGCACCATGTGGGAGGCCAATGCCTTCGATGGCAAGGATGCGGAGTTCGTGGACAGCGAAGCGCACGATGCCACCGGGCGTTTCATGAGCTACTGGGCCTGGGAAAACGGCAAGACCCAGCAGTCGCCGATGACTGCCTACACCGATCTGCCCGACGGCTCGGGTGACTGGTACATGGGGCCGAGCCGGGACAAGCTGCCCAAGGTCAGCGAGCCTTACTCGTACGCCATCGGTGGCCAGCAGGTGCTGATGAGCACGCTGAGCACGCCGATCGTGGAGAACGGCACCTTCCTGGGCGTGTTCACCGTCGATTTCTCGCTGGCGGCGCTGCAGAAGCACCTGGCCACGCTGACCCCGATGGGGGCCGGCCGGGTCGAACTGCTTTCGCCCAAGGGCGTGGTGCTGGCGGCGGCCAATGCTGCCGAAATCGGCAAGCCGCGCAGCGATGCGGCCACCCAGCAGATGCTGGCGCAGATTGCAGAGGGCAAGACGTTCGAGGCGTTCGAGCCGGATGCCGAAGGCAACGTGCGCCTGTACGTGCCGATGCAGGTGGGCGATGCCCCGCAGCACTTCGCACTGGGCGTGGTGGTGCCGCACGCCGTGATCGTGGCCGAAGCCCGGCAGCTGCTGTGGCTGACCCTGCTGGTCGGCGTGATCGCCGCGCTCACCCTCAGTGCCGGCGTCTACGTGCTGCTGCGCCGCCTGGCCATCCGCCCGCTGGCGCAGGCCGTGCGCATCGCCGGTGACGTGGCGGCCGGCAGGCTGGACACCGCACTGCCGCCGCGCAGCAACGATGAAGTGGGCCGCCTGCTGGAGGCGATGCAGGGCATGCGTGGCACGCTGCAGGCGGTGATGGCGGCGCAGGCGGACATGGCGCAGCGCCATGACGAGGGCCAGATCAGCTACCGCATGGATGCCAGCGCCTTCCCGGGCGAATACGGCCGCATGGTGGCCGACAGCAACCAGCTGGTGGCGTCCAGCAACGCGGTCACCCAGCGCCTGGTGGACGTGATGCAGCGCTACGCCGTGGGCGACCTCAGCGTGGACATGGAGGCCCTGCCGGGCGAGAAGGCGGTGTTCACCGCCGCCATGGCCACCACCAAGGCCAACCTGGGCGCGATCAACGAACAGATCCAGCAGCTGGCGGCCGCCGCGGCTGCCGGTGATTTCGCCGTGCGTGGCGATAGCCAGCGCTTCGAGCACGATTTCCGCCGCATGGTGGAAACGCTCAACACCATGATGCAGGTGAGCGACCACAACCTGGCCGCGCTCTCCACGCTGCTGCGCGCGATTGCCGCCGGCGACCTGAGCACGCGCATGCAGGGTGATTTCCACGGCGTGTTCGCGGTGATGCGTGACGATGCCAACAGCACGGTGCAGCAGCTGACCCAGATCGTCGGCCAGATCCAGCAGTCGGCGGCGAGCATCCGCCTGGCGGCCGGCGAGATCGCCTCGGGCAACAGCGATCTGTCGCGCCGCACCGAACAGCAGGCGGCCAACCTGGAAGAGACGGCCGCGTCGATGGAGGAACTGACCTCCACCGTGCGCCAGAATGCCGAGCACGCGCAGCAGGCCAACAGCCTGGCGGCATCGGCGGCCGGCGTGGCCAGCGAAGGCGGGCAGGTGGTCGGCCAGGTGGTGCAGACCATGGAGCAGATCGAGAACTCTTCGCAGCGCATTGCCGAGATCATTTCGGTGATCGACGGCATCGCGTTCCAGACCAACATCCTGGCGCTGAACGCTGCAGTGGAAGCGGCGCGAGCCGGCGAGCAGGGCCGCGGTTTCGCCGTGGTGGCCAGTGAAGTGCGCGCGCTGGCGCAGCGCTCTGCCGGCGCGGCCAAGGAGATCAAGGGGCTGATCGACGCCTCGGTGGCGCAGGTCGGCGCAGGCGCGCAGCTGGTGCACGGTGCCGGCCGCACGATGCAGGAGATCGTCGGCCAGGTGGGCCGGGTGAACGACATCATGGCCGAGATCTCGGCCGCCTCGCGCGAGCAGTCGGCGGGCATCGAGCAGGTCAACCAGACCGTGGTGCAGATGGACGAAACCACCCAGCAGAACGCGGCGCTGGTGGAAGAGGCGACGGCCGCCGCACGGGCGATGGAGGACCAGGCCGAGCAGCTGGCGGTGGCAGTGTCGCGCTTCCGCCTGCAGGCCGATGCGCCGGCGGCGGCGAAGCTGCGCGCGGCTTGACGGCGCAGACGACGACGCCCGGCCGGAGCCGGGCGTCGTTGATGCACATCCGCACCGCTGGCCGTGCGTCAGATGAAGCCGTCGAACGGGTTCCAGCTGGCGCGGCCCTTTACCTGCTCCAGGTAGTAGCCGTAGTTGGTGCAGTGGGCCAGCAGCGCGCAGAACCCACCGATCAGCCCTTGGACCAGGATGGTCGGCAGCACGAAGGCCAGTGCGAACAGGCCGATGAAGATGGCGATCATCACCAGCGCCTTGCGCCACATGCCCAGGGTCAGCAGGTAGATCCAGCTGAAGAACAGGGCAAGGAAATTGATGTTGATCGTCAGGCGCTCGCCGACGGGCAGCGCTTTCCAGGCCGGCGCGAAGCGCGGATCCTTGGGCGAGCCGTGCTGCTGGTAGAAGTTGAAGCGGAACTGCCACTTCGCGCTGAAACGGGAAAGATCGATGGCATTCATGGGAACGTCCGTGTAAGAAAACGTTTTCATGATAAATGCGTCGCATTCAGCCAGCCAGTCCGGGCCGCAAGAAATGTGACGCTGAACCAGTCAGGGCCTTGCGTCCGGGCGTCGCACCGTCACCCACCCTTCTTGTTTTTAGGATAGGGTGCGCAGTTCCGCTGTCGCTTGGGCCTTGGCCTGCGGTCGGCGGGATGTCCACGGAGGTTGCATGACCACACCTGTTACACCGGAAAACGCACCTGGCCCGGTGCTTCTGCCGACACCCGAAGTGGTGCAGGCACAACAACTGCTCGCCCGCCAGCAACTGGCGGTGGCGATGGACCGCGCGCGCACGGCGGCCAGCCGCGATCCGGCTGCGCCCGAGACGATCTAGCCTGGCGGGTGCCAACGCTGGTTGGCACCCTTCTGCGCAGAACGAGCATCGGCCAACCCAGGTTGGCGTCTCCTGGCGCATCTGCGGCCGAATCCCCTGATTGGGAATCGTTATCATTTTGCTCGATCCAGTTTCCGTCGCGCCTGCGTGTGCGCGGCATGCTCGAGCCCGCCATCGCCCGCTTTTTGCTGAATGGGGGAAATCCCCGGCGTAAACCTTCGCGCTCACCTTACATTTGCCCTCTTATGCTGGGCCGCATTTTCGATTCCGCCCCGTTGGAGATCGTGTGGGTTCCGGTAGTGACAGACATCGACTGCGCGGCGTGACGCCGTCGCAGGCAGGACAAGTGCGGGCGCCGGGAATGCGCGCGGGGAACCCTGGTGCATGCCGCCTGGCCAGGACGGCCAGTTGCGCTGCCTGGGCGGAGTAGACGCGATGGAAGCTCAAACCACCTCCCACGCCGGCCCGGGCAACCCCGAGCTGGACGCCGGCTGGGCGCTGTTGCCGCCCGAAGCCCCCCTGCAGATGCCCGAGCAGACCCTGCGCGAGGGCAAGCTCAAGGTCCGACGCCACCGCACCTCGCCGCGCATGATCAAGCTGCGCCGCCTGTACCTCTTCGGTGGTACTGCGGCGATGACCGCCGTGGCCACGCGGATGATGTGGCGGGTCCTGTCCACCGACGGCATCAGTGTGCTCGAGGCCTGCCTGCTGGTGCTGTTCGTCGGCCTGTTCGCTTGGATCGCGCTGTCCTTCGCCAGTGCCGTGGCCGGCTTCCTCACCGCCGTGTTCGACCGCGGCTACCGCCTGGGCATCGACCCGGACAAGCCGTTGCCGATCGTGCACAGCCGCACCGCGCTGCTGATGCCCACCTACAACGAAGACCCGCGACGGCTGCTGGCCGGCCTGCGTGCGATCTACGAATCGGTGGCTGCCACCGGGCAGCTGGAACGCTTCGATTTCTTCGTGCTCAGCGATACCCGCCGCGAGGACATCGCCCGCGCCGAAGAGTTGGTCTTCAACGAGCTGCGCGAACTTGTGCCCGATGGCCGGGTGCGCCTGTTCTACCGCCGCCGCAGCGACAACGGCGCGCGCAAGGCCGGCAACATCGCCGACTGGGTGCGCCGTTTCGGCGGTGCCTACCCGCAGATGCTGATCCTGGACGCCGACAGCCTGATGACCGGCGACAGCATCGTGCGCCTGGTGGCCGGCATGGAACACAACGCTGACGTCGGCCTGATCCAGACCCTGCCGTCGGTGATCGGCGGCCGAACCCTGTTTGCCCGCATGCAGCAGTTCGGTGGCCGCGTGTACGGGCCGGTGATCGCCCGCGGCGTGGCCTGGTGGCATGGCGCCGAGAGCAACTACTGGGGCCACAACGCGATCATCCGCACCCGCGCCTTCGCCGACCAGGCCGGCCTGCCGGCCCTGCCTGGGCGCAAGCCGTTCGGCGGCCACGTGCTCAGCCACGATTTCGTCGAAGCCGCGCTGATGCGCCGGGGCGGCTGGGCCGCGCACATGGTGCCCTACCTGGGCGGCAGCTACGAAGAAGGCCCGCCGACCCTGACCGACATGCTGGTGCGCGACCGCCGCTGGTGCCAGGGCAACCTGCAGCACGGCAAGGTGGTCGGCAGCCGCGGCCTGCACTGGATCAGCCGCGTGCACATGCTGATCGGCATCGGCCACTACTTCACAGCGCCGATGTGGGGCATGTTGATGCTGATCGGCATCGCCATCCCGCTGTTCCAGGAAGGCATCGATTTCAATGCGCTGCTGCACCTGTCGCCCAGCGTGTACTGGCGTGCGCAGGACGAGGAGCAGGTGGTGCGCCTGTTCGGCGCGACCATGGCCGTACTGCTGCTGCCCAAGGTGCTGGGCTACCTGGCCATGCTGCTGGATCCGGTGGATCGGCGCGGCTGCGGTGGCGCCTTCCGCGCCTTCGTGTCGATGCTGGTGGAAACCGTGCTGGCGGCGCTGATGGCGCCGGTGGTGATGTACGTGCAGTCGCGCGGCGTGGCCGAAGTGCTGTCCGGCCGCGATTCGGGCTGGGACGCGCAGCAGCGCGACGACGGCGGCATTTCCTGGATGGCGCTGGTCCGTGGCTATGGCGGGCTGGGCGTGTTCGGTGCCTTCATGGGTGTGCTGGCCTGGGCGGTATCGCCCTCGCTGGCCGCGTGGATGGCACCGGTGGTGATCGGCATGGTGCTGGCCATTCCCGTGGTGGCGCTGACCTCTTCGCGCGGGCCCGGTGGCTTCCTGCACCGCCTGGGGTTGCTGGACATCCCCGAGGAAAACACTCCGCCGCCCGTTCTGGTGCGTGCCGCCGAACTGCGCCGCGAAGCGGCCCAGCAGCCGCCGCTGTACTGATCGCCCCATGGCGGCGGCATAATGCGGCTCGAACTTGAAGGAGCCGCATCATGCTGCAAACGGTGGAACAGGAAACCGGCGCCTCGCCGCAATGGTCGGTGATCTGGCTGCATGGCCTGGGGGCCGATGGCCATGATTTCGCGCCGATCGTGCCCGAGCTGGTGCGCCCGCACTGGCCGGCGCTGCGCTTCGTGTTCCCGCATGCACCGGTGCGGCCGATCACGATCAACAACGGCGTGCCGATGCGCGGGTGGTACGACATCGTCGGCATGGATTTCCGCTCGCGTGCCGACATGGCCGGCGTGCGTGAATCGGTGGCCCAGCTGGATGCGCTGATCGCGCGCGAGATCGAACGCGGCGTCGCCGCCGACCACATCTTCCTGGCCGGCTTCTCGCAGGGCGGGGCGGTCATTCTCAGTGCTGCGCTGGAACGTACCGCGCCGCTGGCGGGCCTGATCGCCCTGTCCACCTACCTGCCCGATGCAGAAGCCGCCCGCCGCGTCGACGGCGCGGTCGACGTGCCGGTGTTCATGGCCCACGGCAGTGGCGACCCGGTGATCCCGCTGGCGGTGGCCGAGCACAGCGCGCAGGTGCTGCGCACGCTGGGCCTGTCCCTGCAGTGGCAGCGCTACCCGATGGCGCACCAGGTCTGCGCCGAGGAAATCCAGGCGCTGGGCGACTGGCTGCAGGAACGGCTGGGCGTGGCCTGAGCCATGGCTGCCAGCGCCAGCGCCCCGTGGATGCCGGAACTGTGCCGCCTGCCGCGCATGCTGGCGATGCTGGGCCTGGCCGAACTGGTGGTGGTGGTGCTGGCCCTGGCGCCCGATGGCAGCCGCCACTGGACGCTGGGCGAGCTGGCCTCGGCCAGCGGTTTCGCGTTGTGGCTTGCGCTGGCGGTCAGCGCCTGCCTGTGCCTGCTGCGGCGCGCACTGTCGACCCTGCCCGAGGTGCTTGGCGCGGTGCTGGCCATCGGCTTGTCGGCGTTCATCGCGGTGGCCTGCGCCGGCGTCGTCCACGCCCTGTACGCGGTGCTGGGTGACAACTTCACCCGCGGCATCAGCTTCTGGCGTTTCACCCTGGGCAGTGCTGCAACCACCGCCCTGATCACCGCGCTGGCGCTGCGCTATTTCTATGTCAGTGACCGCTGGGCCGCGCAGGTGCAGGCCAACGCACGCGCGCAGGCCGACGCCCTGCAGGCGCGCATCCGCCCGCATTTCCTGTTCAACAGCATGAACCTGATCGCCAGCCTGCTGCACCGCGACCCGGCCGTGGCCGAGCGTGCGGTGCTGGATCTGTCCGATCTGTTCCGTGCAGCACTGGGCGCCGGCGAGGGTGATTCGACCCTGCGCGACGAATGCGAGCTGGCCGAGCGTTACCTGTCGATTGAATCGCTGCGCCTGGGCGAACGCCTGCAGGTGCGCTGGCAGCGCGAGGAACCCCTGCCGTGGGACCTGCCGCTGCCGCGACTGGTGCTGCAACCGCTGGTGGAAAACGCGGTGCTGCATGGTATTTCGCGGTTGCCCGAAGGCGGCACCATCGAGCTGCTGCTGGCCTGCACGAACAATGAGCTGCAGATCACAGTTCGCAATCCGGCGCCGGATCCGCAGGCCCCTGGGCTGGCCCTGGCACGCGGTGCCGGCCACGCCCAGCACAGCATCGGCCATCGGCTGGCGTGGCGCTTCGGTCGTGCCGCGCGGATGACGGCCGGCTGGAGCGAAGGCTACTATGCCTGTCAGGTGACAGTGCCGATCCAGTGAGGGAATGAGCGTGAGGGTAGTCATCGCCGATGACGAACCGCTGGCCCGCGAGCGCCTGCGCAGCCTGTTGGCCGCGCAGGAGGGCATCGACGTGGTGGCCGAGGCCGGCAACGGCGAACAGGCCCTGCATGCGTGCGCGGAACTGCAGCCGGACCTGGTGCTGCTGGATATCGCCATGCCTGGCCTGGACGGCCTGGAAGCCGCGCGTCACCTGGCCAGCTTCGAACCACGGCCGGCGGTGGTGTTCTGCACCGCCTACGATGCGCACGCGCTGTCGGCCTTCGAGGCGGCAGCGATCGATTACCTGATGAAGCCGGTGCGCGCCGAACGCCTCGCGGCGGCCATTGCCCGTGCGCGCACGTTCCTGGCCGGCCGCGATGGCCAGCCCGAGCACAGCGGCGGCCTGGCCCGCAGCATGCTGTGCGCCCGCCTGCGTGGCAGCCTGCGCCTGATTCCGCTGGATGACATCCACTACCTGCAGGCCGAAGAAAAGTACGTGGTGGTGCACCACGCACGCGGCGAAGACCTGATTGAAGAATCGCTGAAGTCGCTGGAAGAGGAGTTCGCCAGCCGCTTCGTGCGGATCCACCGCAACTGCCTGGTGGCGCGCCATGAACTGGTGGAGCTGCGGCGTGGCGTGGGCGGGCAGGTGCAGGCGGTGCTGCGGCATGGCAAGCAGCCGCTGGAAGTGAGCCGGCGGTGCGTGGCGACGCTGAAGCAGGAACTGCGGCATCTGTGAGGTTCCGCGCGGCCTGCGGCCGCGACTGCTTACGAGCAACGTCTGAAGCAACAGCAACGGCGGGTTGGTTGGCTCGTTGTTTTTACGTGCTGGGTCGGGCCGGGGGGGGGGGGGGGGGGGGGGTACACGCCGTAAACCCATCCATGGGGGCTCGATGGCGCCATCCATGGCGCCAACGGTCCCGCCACCCCACCCCGGCCCAACCCTCTCGTTTTCCCTGCGTCGGACGGCAAAGGCATTGGTGTTATCGGAGGGGAGAGAAATGTAGAGCCGAGCCATGCTCGGCTTCGAGCGGAGCGACCCGCTGTTGCTCTGTTTTTCTTTTGATTTTCCGTGGCTGGCGCGCACGGAAACTGTCAGAGGCCGGGTGGGTGGGTTGCGCAGGGGCGCAGGCGCCATGGATGGCGCCTACGAGCTTACAGGGACGTACTTGCAGCGTCCCCTGCGCGGCCCACCCACCCGGCCAAGCACGATGGATCCAGCCAACGCCCCAGCCACGAGGGGCTCCGCCGTTGGCCGTATCCCGCCGATAGGCGCGATAATGCCCGGATGGAAACCGTCCGCATCGCCACCCGCAAGAGCCCGCTCGCCCTCTGGCAGAGCGAACACGTCGCCGACCGCCTGCGCCAGGCCTACCCCGGCCTGCACGTGGAACTGGTGCCGATGAGCACCCGCGGCGATGAAGTGCTCGACCGCTCGCTGGCCGCCATCGGCGGCAAGGGCCTGTTCCTGAAGGAACTGGAGCTGGCCATGCTGCGCGGCGATGCCGACTGCGCGGTGCATTCGCTGAAGGATGTGCCGATGGAACTGGATGCGCCGTTCGCGCTGCCGGCCATGCTGACCCGCCACGACCCGGCCGATGGCTTCATCTCCAACCTGTATGCCTCGCTGGATGCGCTGCCCATCGGCGCGCGCGTGGGTACGTCCTCGCTGCGCCGGCAGGCGCAGCTGCGCGCGCTGCGCCCGGACCTGCAGCTGCTGGACCTGCGCGGCAACGTCAACACGCGCCTGGCCAAGCTCGACAACGGTGGCTACGACGCCATCGTGCTGGCCGTGGCCGGGCTGGAACGGCTGGGCCTGGGCGATCGCATCGTGGCCCGCCTGCAGCCGCCGCAGTGGCTGCCGGCGCCGGCACAGGGCGCGGTGGCGGTGGAGTGTGATGGTGGCAACGCGCGGCTGATGGAATTGTTCGCCCGCCTGGATGACGCTGATACCCGTGCCTGCGTGGAAGCGGAGCGGGCGATGAACCGCGCGCTGCATGGCAGCTGCCATGTACCGGTGGCGGCCATCGCACAGTGGCAGGGCCAGGATCTGCACCTGCAGGGCATGGTCGGCAGTGCCAGTGATGGCCGCGCGGTGCGCGCCCAAGCCGTGGGCCCGGCCAGCGATCCGGAAACGCTGGGCCAGCAGGTGGCCAGGATGCTGCTGGACGGCGGTGCAGGCGAGCTGCTGAACGTCTGAACCGCTGTGGTAGTGCCGGCCGCTGGCCGGCATCATCCAGTTGCCGGCCAGCGGCCGGCACTACCAAAAGAAGACGGGCGCCCTGGGCGCCCGTTTCTCATTTGAACTTGTAGACCACATTCATCGTGGTCAGCGTATCGGTGCGGCGCTTGTCGTCGGCCACGTCGCTGTTGTAACGGGCCTGCCAGCCGGCCTTCAGGGCCAGGTGTTCGTTCATGCTCACCGACACGCCGAAATCGTTCTGGCCGAAGGTGTTGTACGAGCCCGATTCGACCAGCAGGTTGTTGATCAGGTCGGTGTTGGACGTGATGGCGTACTTCAGCTCGAACTGGCCCTGGCCGATCAGGCCGGTGCGGGTGCGGTCATCCTCGGTGCTGTGCGTACGGCTGACACCCGGGCCCAGCAGGGCGTCGAAGGAGAGGCGCTCGGTGTTGATCAGGCGGGTACCGTAGCCCAGGCCGAACGAGCTGCGGCGATCATAGGTGGCGAAGTCATCGCGCTCGGTACGCACCTTGGCGAACAGCTGGCGGTGTTCGCCCAGCTGCAGCGCGCTGCCGGCGGCGCCGGTATAGCGGTTGGCCGTGGTGTTGTCGCGGCGGGAGGTGCTGCCGTCGTCGTTGGTCTCGGTCACCTTGGAGCTGGAGCGCAGGCCGAACAGGTCCATGGTGTGCACCCAGTCGCCATCGGTGTAGCGCAGGCGCAGGGCGCCGTTGAAGCTCTCGGTGCTGCTGTTGCCGCTGGCTGCGGCAAAGCCCAGTTCGCCACCGCTGCCGCTCCACGGCGAAGTCATCGCCGCCAGTTCGGAGGCATCCTGGGCATACGCCAGCGGCGCGCACAGCAGGAGGGGCACAAGCAGGGTCACGCGCAGGGACATCAAGGCTTCTCCGAAGCGGTTAACAACCCGTGATGATACTGGATGCGCCATAGCCGCCAGAACCGGTCGGAAGCAGCGCTTCAGCAGGCGTTATCGCCATCGCCCATTCAGGGGCGCTCGATGCGCAGGGCCGGGTCGTTGAAGCGCGAGTAGCGCAGGCGCAGCTGGTAGGGACGGCCCTGGTTGCTGCCGCTGCGCACGATCTGCCGCGGCAGTCCCTGGTCGTCCACCCAGTATTCCAGCCGCTCGCCGGCCTCGCCCAGCAGGCGGTAGTGGCGGGTATCCACCCCGTCCAGCGACTGCCGGCCCAGATCCTCGGCCCGCAGCTCGGCTGCGGGCGCATCCTTGGGCAGCGGGCTGCGCCACTGCTCCATCAGGCCTGGCGGGGTCGGTACCTGCTGGATGGCGCTGCCGGCCTGCAGGAACATGGTGTCACCGATGATCGTCTGCTGGCCGGCCGGGGTCTGCACCCGGAAGCGGTCGGGCGCGACGAAGTCCATGGCGCTGCGCACCGGCTGCGCCGCACCCTGCAGGTCCAGTTCGGCGTGGAAGCTGCGCAGGCCGGCCAGGCGCTCGCTGGCGGCCAGCACCGCGTGCGCCGGCTCGGCGGCCGGTACCGGGGCGCCGGCGGCCGCCGGAGCGGGGGCGCGATCACAGGCGGCCAGCAGCAGGCAGGCCAGCAGGGGCAGGGCAGGCAGGCGGCGCATCGGGCGCTCCATGGGGGCGGGGGGCGCCCACGATAGCCCAAAGCCCCCACACAACGCCCGCGACTCGGACATAATCAGGGGCATGGACCGATACGAACGCATCACCGCCCTGCATCGTCTGCTCAAGTCCGCGCGCTATCCGGTGACGGTGGCGACCCTGCAGGACAAGCTCGGTTGTTCCCGTGCCACCGTCTACCGAGATCTGGCCTTCCTGCGCGACGCGCTGATGGCCCCGATCGAGGGCGACGGCGAGGCCGGCTTCCGCTACATGGCTGACGAGAGCGATCGCTTCGAGCTGCCCGGGCTGTGGCTCAGCTCGGAGGAGCTGCACGCCCTGCTGGCCTCGCAGCACCTGCTGGCGCGTACCGGCGGCGGCGTGCTGTCGTCGGTGCTGGCCCCGCTGCAGCAGCGCATCGAAAGCCTGCTGGCGGCCCAGGCCGGCGTCTCCAACTGGCCGGTGGACCGGGTGCGGGTGATCCCGCACCGCGGCCGCAAGTTCGATGAAGGCAGCTTCCGCACCGTTGCCTCGGCCGTGCTGGAGCGCAAGCAGCTGGCGTTCGAGTACCGCGCCCGCTCCACCGATGAGTCCACCCGGCGCACCGTCTCGCCGCAGCGCCTGACCCACTACCGCGACAACTGGTACCTGGATGCCTGGGACCACGACCGCGAAGCCCTGCGCAGCTTTGCCGTGGACCGCGTGCACAAGGCGCGGGTGGTCGACAGCGGTGCCCGCGACGTGGCCGAATCCGAGCTGGACGAACAGCTGGGTGCCAGCTACGGCATCTTCTCCGGCCAGCCCAAGGGCTGGGCGACCATCCTGTTCAGCGCCAAGGCCGCGCGCTGGGTGGCCGACGAACACTGGCATTCCAAGCAGCAGGGCCGTTTCCTGCCCGATGGCCGCTACGAGCTGAAGGTGCCCTACAGCGTCTCGCGCGAGCTGCTGATGGACGTGCTGCATTACGGTTCCGATGCCGAGATCGTCGAGCCGGTGATGCTGCGCGAGCAGATCAAGGCGCTGCTGGACCTGGCCCTGTCCAACTACGAAAACTCCTGACCCTCCCCCCGAGAGACCCGTTGCCCCCATGAAGAAGACCCTGTTGCTGCCCCTGTTCGCCGCTGCGCTGGCCCTGACCGCCTGCGGCAAGTCCGGCGAGCCTTCGCAGAAGCTGGTGGTGGCCGCCACCGCCGTGCCGCACGCGGAGATCCTGGAGGTGGTCAAGCCGATCCTCAAGGAGGAAGGCGTGGACCTGGACGTGCGCGTGTTCAACGACTACGTGCAGCCCAACGACCAGCTGGTGCAGAAGCAGGTGGACGCCAACTACTTCCAGACCGAGCCATACCTGGATGCCTACAACCGCGACCGCAAGACCGACCTGACCAAGGTGATCGGCGTGCACATCGAGCCCTTCGGTGCGTACTCGCGCAAGGTGAAGTCGCTGGCCGACCTGCGCGAAGGCGCCGACGTGGTCATCCCCAACGACCCGAGCAACAACAGCCGCGCGCTGATCCTGCTGCACAAGGCCGGCGTGATCGAGCTGAAGGACCCGAGCAACGCCCTGTCGACCCAGCGCGACATCATCGCCAACCCGAAGAAGCTGAAGTTCCGCGAGCTGGATTCGGCGATGCTGCCGCGCGTGCTGGACCAGGTCGACCTGGCCCTGATCAACACCAACTACGCGCTGGATGCGGGCCTGAACCCGACCCAGGACGCGCTGGCGATCGAGAGCAAGGACTCGCCGTACGTGAACTTCCTGGTCGCGCGCCCGGACAACAAGGACGACGCCCGCGTGCAGAAGCTGGCCAAGGCACTGACCAGCCCGCAGGTGAAGGCCTTCATCGAAACCAAGTACAAGGGCGCGGTGCTGCCGGCGTTCTGACCCTGCGGTAGTGGGGGGGGGGGGGGGGGGGGGGGGGGGGGGGGGGGG
>NZ_JBYSZR010000004.1:20424-106448 GCF_058787375.1 Stenotrophomonas sp. FW305-3-2-15-E-LB1 | reverse complement strand
GCATGGGGTTGCCGGCCAGCGCCCGGCACTACCTTCAATCGACGTGGAAGGCGAGGGTGGCGGCCACGGCCTGCTGCCACCCGGCATACAGCCTCTCGCGTCGCGCCGGGTCCATCTTCGGCTCGAAGCGCTGGTCCAGGCCCCACTGCGCGGCAATCTGCTCGCGGCTTTCCCAGAACCCCACCGCCAGGCCGGCCAGGTAGGCCGCACCCAGTGCGGTGGTTTCGGTCAGCCGTGGCCGCAGCAGCGGTACGCCGAGGATGTCGGCCTGGAACCCGGCCAGGAAATCGTTGCCGATCGCACCGCCATCGGCGCGCAGTTCGCTCAGGGCAATGCCCGCATCGGACTGCATCGCATCGAGCACGTCACGGGTCTGGTAGGCCATCGCCTCCAGTGCAGCACGCACGAAGTGCGCCTTGCTGGTGCCCCGGGTCAGGCCGAACATCGCCCCGCGCACATCGCTGCGCCAGTACGGCGCGCCCAGGCCGACGAAGGCCGGCACGAGATAGACCCCGCCGCTGTCGTCCACCTTCGCTGCCAGTGCCTGGCTGTCGCTGGCGTGGTCGATCATGTGCAGCCCGTCGCGCAGCCACTGCACCACCGATCCGGCGATGAAGATCGACCCTTCCAGCGCATATTCCACGCGCCCGCCGATGCCCCAGGCGATGGTGGTCAGCAGGCCGTTGCGCGAGCGCACCGCCTGCGTGCCGGTGTGCATCAGCATGAAGCAGCCGGTGCCGTAGGTGTTCTTGACCATGCCCGGCTGGAAACAGGCCTGGCCGAACAGCGCCGCCTGCTGGTCACCGGCGATGCCGGCGATCGGGATCGGGTGGTCGAAGAAGAACTGGGGCCGCGTATGCGCGTACACCGCGCTGGAATCGCGCACGCTGGGCAGCATCGCGCGCGGGATGTCCAGCAACGCCAGCAGGTCGTCATCCCATTGCAGGGTGTGGATGTTGAACAGCAGGGTACGCGCGGCGTTGCTGTAGTCGGTCACGTGGGCCTGGCCGCCGCTCAGGTTCCAGACCAGCCAGCTGTCGATGGTGCCGAACAGCAGTTCGCCACGTTCGGCGCGCTGCTGCGCACCGTCCTCGTGGTCGAGGATCCAGCGCACCTTGGTGGCCGAGAAGTAGGCATCGATCAGCAGGCCGGTGCGCTCGCGGATCAGGGCTTCATGGCCATCGGCGCGCAGCCGTTCGCAGATGGCCTGGCTCTGCCGCGACTGCCAGACGATGGCATTGTGGATCGGCTGGCCGGTGGCGCGGTCCCACACCACGGTGGTTTCGCGCTGGTTGGTGATGCCCAGCGCGGCGATCTGCCGCGGGTCGATCTGCTCGCGGCTGAGCAGTTCGGTCATGGTTGCGTAGACGCTGGTGAGGATCTCGCGCGGATCGTGTTCCACCCAGCCCGGCTGCGGGAACACCTGGCTGAATTCACGCTGCGCGCTGCCGACGATGTTGCCGCCGCGGTCGAACAGGATCGCGCGCGAACTGGTGGTGCCCTGGTCGATGGCCAGCACGTAGCGGGGCGTCATGGGGCGTCTCCGGTGGTGGTGTTGGTAGAGTCGAGCTTGCTCGACTGGATCTCGCGTCAGTCGAGCAAGCTCGACTCTACCGTTTCTGCATCCACGCCTGCAGGCGTGCCACCTGCGCTGCATCCAGGCGCAGGCCCAGCTTGCTGCGTCGCCACAGCACGTCCTCGGCACTCCGTGCCCATTCGTGCTGCTGCAGCCACGCCACTTCGCGCGCGTGCAGGCCACCGCCGAAGTCTTCCCCCAGGTCGGCCAGCGCGCTCGCGCCATCGATCAACGCCGCGCTGCGGCTGCCATAGGCTTCGGCCCAGCGCCGGGCGAGCGCAGCGGGCAGCCAGGGGGCGCGCCGCTGCAGCTGCGCCCACGCCGCATCAGCATCACCCCAGTCACTGCCGGGCAGGGCATCGCCGCGTGCCGTCCAGGCTGGGCCCATGCCTGGCAGATGGGCACGCAGCAGATCCAGGGCTTCTTCGGCCAGCACGCGGTAGGTGGTCAGCTTGCCGCCCAGCACGTGCACGGCCGGTGCGCCGCCGCCCTGCAACTGCAGCCGATAGTCGCGGCTCAGCTTCGCCGCCTGCGGATCGGTGGCAGCCAGCAGCGGGCGCACGCCGGCAAACTGCCAGACCACATCGGCGGCGTGGATCGGCTCGCGCAGGTAGCGGTTGGCGGCCGCGCACAGGTACTCCACTTCCGAGGGCAGGACGCTGCAGCGTGCCGGGTCGCCGCGGTAGTCGGTATCAGTTGTGCCCACCAGCAGGTGGTCGTGCGCGAACGGCAGCAGGAACACCACGCGTCCATCCGGCTGCTGCAGCAGGCAGGCACTGTGCGTGGGCCAGGGCCGGCGCAGGACGATATGGCTGCCCTGCACCAGGCGCAGCGCGGGCGAGCCGTCGCCCGGCAGCATGCGCTGCAGCAGGCCACCGGCCCACGGCCCGGCCGCGTTGGCCACGGCGCGGGCCTGCACGGTGTGGGTCTGGCCGTCGCGGTCTTCCAGCGTCGCCCGCCAGTGCGTGGGTGTCTGCTGCAGATCCGTGCAGCGCGTACCAGTGAGGATGCGTGCGCCCCGGCCGGCGGCATCCAGCGCGTTGAGCACCACCAGCCGCGCATCGTCCACCTGTGCGTCGGCATAGCTGAAGGCCTGCTGCAGGTGTGGGGCCAGCCAGCTGCCGAGTGCATCGCCGGGCAGCTGCAGCGAGCGCGAGGCAGGGAAAGCCGGGCTGCGCCGGCCCAGGTGGTCGTACAGCCACAGGCCCGCGCGCAGCATCCAGCGCGGTCGCAGGTGCGGTTCCCACGGCAGCACGAAGCGCAGCGGATGGACCAGGTAAGGCGCCTGCCGGCGCACCGTCTCGCGCTCGCCCAGCGCCTTGCGCACCAGGCCGAACTCGCGTTGTTCCAGGTAGCGCAGGCCGCCGTGGACCAGCTTGCTGCTGGCACTGGAGGTGTGCGCGGCCAGGTCATGCTGTTCGCACAGCAGCACGCGCAGGCCGCGGCCGCTGGCATCGCGGGCGATGCCGGTGCCGTTGATGCCACCGCCGATCACCAGCAGGTCGATTTCGTGCATGGTGCCCCCCAGACGTCAGTAGAGTCGAGCTTGCTCGACTGCCGTGAAAAGCAGTCGAGCAAGCTCGACTCTACAAAACAACAACGGGCCCCGCAGGGCCCGTCGTTTCAACACAGTGGAGCAGGCAACCGCTTAGAAGCGTGCGCCGATGCCGAAGCCCACGGTCCACGGGTCAAGCTTGGCTTCGCCAACCTTCTGGCCGGCAACCTTCAGGTCCGGGCGCGAGTGCATGTAGCGGGCATCGGCGCGGGCGAACCAGGTGGAGTTGATGTTCATGTCCACGCCCACGGTGCCGATGGCACCCTTGGCGTCCTTCAGGCGGATGTCATCGCCACCGGCGAAGTTTTCATTGCTGAAGGCCGACTGGAAGTAACCCACGCCCACGAACGGACGGAACACGTTGTCAGCCTGGCCGAAGTGGTACTGGCCGCTCAGCGCGACCGGCTGCTGCTCGACGCTGCCCAGGCGGGCATTGCCCGGACCCTTGACGCGGTGGTCGAACTTGTCGGCAGCGCCCCACAGCTCAACGGCCCAGTTGTCGTTGACGTAGTAGCTGAAGCTGACGGTCGGCGCCGGGCCGCCGTCGACCTTCTTGATGCCGTCGATCGGGTCATTCTTCGGCTGCAGCAGCGACACGCCGCCAACCACGGCAAAATGCTTGCCCGAGGCGGTGTCGGTGGCGCTGCTGTCCTGCGCGAATGCAGCAGGTGCGAAGGCAGCGGAGGTCAGCAGGGCGAGGCTCAGGATACGGATGGAACGCATGGGGGAATCTCCTGTCGTTTCTTTTTTTGGGCCCCCGGTTGCGGGGCGATGTCACCGTAGTCGCCCCAACATGAATCGAATCCGACGCGCGTTAAAATTTGGTTCTACCTGTTCAGCGGGCAGCGCGAAACCGCTGTTTTATAGGGGTTTTAGGCAGATGCGATCATTCATGCAGTTGGAGGAAACGTGAGCAGCGAAGCGTTGTGCATCGGCCTGCCTGCGCGCGTGGAGGCTGATTGCCGCGTGCTCGTGCTCGGCTCGATGCCCGGTGTCGCGTCGCTGCAGGAACAGCAGTACTACGCGCATCCGCGCAACCGCTTCTGGCCGTTGCTGGGTGATCTGTGCGGGTTCGATCCGGCGCTTGCCTACGAGGCGCGGCTGCGCGCGCTGGCCGGCGCCGGTGTCGGCCTGTGGGATGTGATCGGCCAGTGCCAGCGGCGCGGCAGCCTGGATGCGGACATCGTGCGCGGATCGGAAGTGCCCAATGCGCTGCCCGCGTTGATAGCCGGCCTGCCGCGTCTGCGCCTGGTCGCCTGCAATGGCGGCGCGGCCTGGCAGGCGCTGCAGCGCTGGGTTGTGCCGGATCTGGCGGCAGCGCCGGCCCTGCTCGCGCTGCCGTCCACCAGCCCGGCCAATGCCGCGTGGTCCTTGCCGCGCCTGCGCCAGGCCTGGCAACCGCTGGCTGACGCGCTGGCGACATGAAGCGGACATCGTCGGGACAATACGCTACCGACTGGAAGTGCCCGCAGGCCTTTGGCAACAGCGTGTCCCGGCGGCGTGCGTACTGAAAACACCTGTAACGGTTGGCGCTGGCCCCCTCTGGCCGCACAATAGACGTTTCCCTACACCAGATTGCCGGAGTTATCCCCATGGCCGAAATCAAGGAAGCACTTGTCCCCGATATCGGTGACTACAGCGATATCCCGGTAATCGAGGTGCTTGTCGCCGTCGGCGACACGGTCAAGAAGGACCAGGGCCTGGTGACGCTGGAAAGCGACAAGGCCACGATGGAAGTGCCGTCCTCGGTCGCCGGTGTGGTCAAGGAAATCAAGGTCAAGGTCGGCGACAACCTCTCCGAGGGCAAGGTCGTGGCCCTGATCGAAGTGGCTGAAGGCGAGGCCGCCAAGCCCGCCGCTGCCGCCCCGGCCCCGGCCAAGGCCGCTGCCCCGGCTGCCGCCACCCAGAGCGCCCCGGCCCCGGCCGCTGCTGCGCCGGCCGCCCCGGCTGCCAGCGGCGGTGCCGTTGAAGCGCTGGTGCCGGACATCGGCGATTACACCGACATCCCGGTCATCGAAGTGCTGGTCGCCGTCGGCGATACGGTCAAGAAGGACCAGGGCCTGGTCACGCTGGAAAGCGACAAGGCCACCATGGAAGTGCCGTCCTCGGTCGCTGGCGTGGTCAAGGAACTGAAGGTCAAGGTCGGCGACAACCTGTCGCAGGGTGCCGTGGTTGCCATCATCGAGGCCGAAGGCGCTGCCGCGCCGGCCCCGAGCAAGGCCGCCGCTGCCGCTGCCCCGGCCGCCGCCGAAACCGCCACCAAGGTCGAGCCTGTCGCCGTTCCGGCCCAGCCGGACAAGCTGGCCGCCCGCGAGATCGCCTCGGCCGGCACCCCGGCCAGCCCGCCGGTGCAGTTCAACGCCGATGGCGTGCTGCCGGCCAAGGTGCCGTATGCCACCCCGGCCGTGCGCGTGTTCGCCCGCGAACTGGGCGTGGACCTGCTGCAGATCAGCGGCACCGAGAAGGGCGGCCGCATCACCAAGGGTGACGTGCAGAAGTTCGTCAAGGCCGCGCTCAGCGGTGGCGTGCCGGCCGCAGCCGGTGCTGCCGTCGCCGCCGGTGGTGGCCTGAACCTGCTGCCGTGGCCGAAGGTCGACTTCAGCAAGTTCGGCGAGACCGAAGTGCAGCCGCTGTCGCGCATCAAGAAGATTTCCGGTGCCAACCTCGCCCGCAACTGGGCGATGATCCCGCACGTCACCCAGTTCGAACAGGCCGACATCACCGACCTGGAAGGCCTGCGCGTGGCGCTGAACAAGGAGAACGAGAAGGCCGGCATCAAGCTGACCATGCTCGCCTTCCTGATCAAGGCCAGCGCCGCGGCGCTGAAGAAGTTCCCGGAATTCAACGCCTCGCTCGATGCCAGCGGTGAAAACCTGACCCTGAAGAAGTACTTCCACATCGGCTTCGCCGCCGATACGCCGAACGGCCTGGTCGTGCCGGTCATCCGCGACGTGGACAAGAAGGGCGTGGTGCAGATCGCGCAGGAAACCACCGAACTGGCCAAGAAGGCCCGTGACGGCAAGCTGGGCCCGGCCGACATGAGCGGCGGCTGCTTCTCGATCAGCTCGCTGGGCGGCATCGGCGGCACCGCGTTCACCCCGATCGTCAACGCACCGGAAGTGGCCATCCTCGGCGTCTCCAAGTCCGCCATCCAGCCGGTCTGGAACGGCAAGGAATTCGCACCGAAGCTGATGCTGCCGCTGTCGCTGAGCTACGACCACCGCGTCATCGATGGCGCCCTGGCCGCACGCTTCACCACGTACCTGTCGCAGGTACTGGCCGACATGCGCCGCGTGCTGCTGTAAGGCACCGCTTCGCCCCCACCGTGCGGCCGCTGCCCCCTGGCGCGGCCGCGTGAACAGATGCAGTGACAGCCCGCCGGCGCCGCCGGCCGGGCATGAGGAAAACCACCATGGCCACGATTGAAGTCAAGGTTCCCGACATCGGCGATTACAGCGATGTGCCGGTGATCGAAGTGTTGGTCGCCGTCGGCGATACGGTGAAGAAGGATCAGGGTCTGGTGACCCTGGAATCGGACAAGGCCACCCTGGAAGTGCCGTCCTCGGCCGCCGGCGTGGTCAAGGAAATCAAGGTCAAGCTGGGCGACACCCTGTCCGAAGGTGCCGTGGTCGTGGTGCTGGACGCTGAAGGCGCCGCCGAAGCCCCGGCCAAGGCCGCCGCACCGGCGCCGGCCGCCGCCGCCCCGGCCAGCAAGCCGCCGGTGACCCCGTCGCACCGCGCCCCGGCCGAACCGGCTGCGCCGAAGCCGGCGCTGTCCAGCGGCAAGCCGGCCGACATCGAATGCGAAATGGTGGTGCTGGGTTCGGGCCCGGGCGGCTACACCGCCGCTTTCCGCGCCGCCGACGTCGGCCTGGACACCGTGCTGGTCGAGCGCTACGCCAGCCTTGGCGGCGTCTGCCTCAACGTGGGCTGCATCCCGTCCAAGGCCCTGCTGCACGCCGCAGCGGTCATCGACGAAGTGGCCCATGCCGGTGATTTCGGCGTCGAGTTCGGCAAGCCGACCATCACCCTGGACAAGCTGCGCCAGTACAAGGAAAAGGTCGTCAACCAGCTGACCAAGGGCCTGGCCGGCATGGCCAAGCAGCGCAAGGTCCGCAGCGTGCAGGGCGTCGGCAAGTTCATCTCGGCCAACGAACTGGAAATCACCGCGGCTGACGGCAGCACCCAGCTGCTGCGCTTCCAGAAGTGCATCATCGCCGCCGGTTCGCAGGCGGTGAAGCTGCCCAACTTCCCGTGGGACGACAAGCGCGTGATGGATTCCACCGACGCGCTGGAGCTGGCCGAAGTGCCGGGCTCGCTGCTGGTCGTCGGCGGCGGCATCATCGGCCTGGAAATGGCCACCGTGTATGGCGCGCTGGGCAGCAAGGTCACCGTGGTCGAGTTCATGGACCAGCTGATGCCGGGCGCCGACAAGGACCTGGTCAAGCCGCTGGCCGACCGCCTGAAGAAGCAGGGCATCGAAGTGCACCTGAAGACCAAGGCCTCGGGCGTCACTGCCGATGCCAAGGGCATCACGGTCACCTTTGAAGCCGCCGAGGAAGGCCAGACGCCGGCCCTGGCACAGGGCACCTTCGACCGCGTGCTGGTGGCCGTGGGCCGCTCGCCGAACGGCAAGAAGATCGATGCCGAGAAGGCGGGCGTGCAGGTCACCGAGCGTGGCTTCATCCCGGTCGACCGCCAGATGCGCACCAACGTGCCGCACATCTTTGCCATCGGCGACATCGTCGGCAACCCGATGCTGGCCCACAAGGCCACGCATGAGGGCAAGCTGGCTGCCGAAGTGGCCGCCGGCCACAAGAAGGAATGGGTCGCCCGCGTGATTCCGTCGGTGGCCTACACCAACCCGGAAATCGCCTGGGTTGGCGTCACCGAGACCGAAGCCAAGGCCAAGGGCCTGAAGGTCGGCGTGGCCAAGTTCCCGTGGGCCGCCAGCGGCCGCGCGATCGGCATCGGCCGTACCGAGGGCTTCACCAAGCTGATCTTCGACGAAGAGACCCACCGCATCATCGGTGGTGCCATCGTCGGCGTGCACGCCGGTGACCTGCTGGCCGAGATCGGCCTGGCCATCGAGATGGGGGCCGAAGCCGAAGACATCGGCCACACCATCCATGCCCACCCGACGCTGAGCGAATCGGTGGCGATGGCGTCGGAAATCTACGACGGCACGATCACCGATCTGTACATGCCGAAGAAGAAGTAACGCCTGCGCGTTGCACACGAAAAACCCGGCGAAAGCCGGGTTTTTTGTTTGCGGGAACGTCCGGGGTAGAGTCGACTGTCAGTCGACTATCGCGCGCAGCGCGGGCTTGCATGGGTTCCGGCGAAGGGCAGTCGACTGACAGTCGACTCTACCGGCCGAGCGTGCGCAGCGCGGGTATCCAGGCGGTCCGGCAGAGGGCTAGAGTCGACTGTCAGTCGACTATCGCGCGCAGCGCCGGCTTTCAGCTGTCCCCGCGAAGTGCAGTCGACTGACAGTCGACTCTACCGCTCCCACGCGGCACAAAAAAACGCGGCGCCGGTTGCCCGGGCGCCGCGTTGGAGAGATCGGGTAACGTTCGATCAGAAGGTCAAGCTGATGCCGGCAATCGGACCCTTGAACTCCTGCTTCAGGCCGACCACGCCGTCGCTGCCCTTCTGGTCAACGTCCAGCTTGAACCAGTCGTAGCCGGCGAACACGCCGAAGGTCTCGGTGAAGCGGTATTCGACGATGGCGTTGGCGCGGCTTAGGTCGCCGTCGTAGTCATCGAAGCTGCCCCACTTGGTATTCAGGTACTGGCCCTGGATGTTGATCAGCCAGCGGTCGGCCGGGGTGAAGCTCAGGCGGGCGCCGACCACCGGCGCCACGCCGCTCTCGCTCTCGTCCAGGAAGCGGCCGTTGTAGACGTTGCCCAGGTCGGCAAAGCCCTTGGCGCTGACCTTGGCCCATTCGGCACCCAGCTGCAGGCCGAGGTCGAACTTTTCGGTGTCCACCACCGAGTAGTCATACACCAGGCTGGCGACCTGGTACTTCAGCTCGGCCTTGACGAAGCTGCCTTCCGGAACGTTGATCTGGCCGAAGGCGATGCCGTCATCCAGCGTCTCGCGGCGGTCCTTGTCCCACTTGAAGTAGTCGAAGATCAGGCGCTGGCGGTCGCTGACGCGGAACACGCCGTCAATGCGCGGCTCCCATTCCTTGCCGCCCATCTTGAAATCTTCGCTGACATTGACGTCCTGGCCGGCGACAGTGGTGTTGCCGCGGATGGTGTTGTCGTTCTCGATGTTCATCGCACCCACGCGCAGCGTGAAGCGCGGATCGCCTTCCGCAGCGTGGGCAGCATTGGCAAACGACGCGCCGGCGGCGAGCAGCGAGAGGGCGAGCAGGGTGGGTACGGGGCGCATCGCAGAGTCCTTGCAGTGGTTAATTCGGAATGAAGGCCACTGTGCCGGACGTGCACGTCCACCCTACGTGAACGTATGGTCCACGTTGCGTGGACGGTTCAGCGCCGTCATGCCGCTGCAAAGAAGATGGCCCCGGAGCGGACTACGGGGCCATCCTGGGACCTGCGGGGCGAAGCGTCGACGAGGTTGCTGCAGGCAGGTCGAAAGGTAGGACAGGGCGCGCGCGGGAAAGTTCCGCAGCCTGCGACCAAAGTTGAATGCGCTGCGCTGCAGCATGGTGCGGACGCTATTGTCCCCCCTGTGGGCCGTAAAAATCCTGCCGATTCGGCAACTTGCGGCTCCGGGGATGAACAGGCAGCGGTTGTCTCACAAATTGTCCCATTGCTATAATTTGGCGGCTCGATGAGGCACGCACGCTGTAACGGCCTCCGCCCTTCACAAGAACCATGTGGGACATCCTGTGCTGAACTCCGTTGAAGCGGGTCGGCGACTGATGCTGCGCGCCGCGGTCTATCCGCTGGTCGCAGTGGCTGTCCTGGCTCTGGCATTCCTGCTGCTGGCGGGGCAGAAGGCCGCACTGGGTGCGCTGCTGTCCGGCGTGGCGGTCTCGGCCGGGGGGTGGGTTGCGGCGCGGATGGCACTGAGTGGGGGTGCGGTCGCGGCAGGTTCGGCGATGGCTCGCCTGATCATTGCGGTAGTTGCGAAGTGGGCAGTCGTTTTCGGCGTCCTGCTGGCGGGTTTCCTGGTCTTCAAGCTGCCTGCACTGGCGCTGTTGGCCGGTATCGCCGTCGGTTTGATGTTCCAGGTCCTGGCTCTGGCCAGGCGTTGATAGAATTCAATTAACTAAGGTTCCGGACACATGGCGGGCGAGGCTCTAACCCCTACCAGCTACATCCAGCATCACCTGCAGAACCTGACCGCACCGGTCGGCAACGGCGAAGGGATGTTCTGGCACATCCACGTCGACACCTTCCTCACCGCCGTCCTGATGGGCCTGGTGATCGTGGTCGCGTTCTGGATGGGTACCCGCAAGGCCACCGCCGGCGTGCCAGGCAAGTGGCAGGCGTTCGTGGAAATCTGCCTGGAGTTCGTTGACCGCCAGGCCAAGGACACCTACCACGGCAAGAGCAAGCTGGTCACGCCGATCGCCATCACCATCTTCTTCTGGATTCTGCTGATGAATCTGCTGAAGATGATCCCGGCCGATTTCATCGCCAAGCCGCTGGAAATGGCCGGCGTGCACTACTGGAAGCCGGTGCCGACCGCTGACGTCAACGCCACCCTGGGCATGGCCTTCAGCGTGTTCTTCCTGATGCTGTTCTTCGCGCTGAAGTCGAAGGGCCTGCTGGGCTTCATCAAGGAATTCCTGACGGCGCCGTTCGGCAAGTGGATGATGCCGTTCAACCTGATCCTCAACATCGTCGAGTGGCTGAGCAAGCCGATCTCGCTGGCGATGCGACTGTTCGGCAACATGTTCGGCGGCGAAATCGTGTTCCTGCTGATCTGGGTGCTGGGTGGTGCCGGTTTCTTCGGTGCCATTGCCGGTGGTGCATTCGGTCTGGGCTGGATGCTGTTCCACCTGCTGGTGATCCCGCTGCAGGCCTTCATCTTCATGATGCTGTCGATCGTGTACCTGAGCCTGTCGGAAGACGCTCACTGAGTTTCAAGCTTCAACCAGTTTCACCTTCATCCGTTTCATCACCCTTAGCAACTTAGTTCCTGGAGATAACCATGTACTTCGCCGTCCTGACCAACTTCGCGCAGATTCAGAGCTCCACCGCCCTTGCCGTCGGCATCATGATCGGCCTGGCCGCGCTGGGCGCTGGCCTGGGTCTGGCCATCATGGCTGGTAAGTTCCTGGAGTCGGCCGCCCGCCAGCCGGAACTGATCCCGGTCCTGCAGGTCCGCATGTTCATCACCGCCGGCCTGATCGACGCCGCGTTCATCATCTCGGTCGCTGTCGGCCTGCTGCTGGCCTTCGCCAACCCGCTGTCGGCTGCCTTTGCTGGCGCCGTCACCAAGGCTCTGGCCGGCTGATACAGCGGTTTGAGACGACCGGGTGCTGATGCACCCGGTTTCGGATGAAGGCCGGATGCGCCGCTTCGGCGGCGCGTCCACCCCGAAACCAGCGATCGAGCTAACCATGAATATCAATTTCACCCTTCTTGCGCAGGCGCTCGCCTTCGCTGGTCTGATCTGGATCATCGCGACCAAGATCTGGCCGCCGCTGATGAACGCGATCGAAGAGCGCCAGCAGAAGATCGCTGAAGGCCTCGCTGCTGCCGACCGCAGCCAGAAAGATCTGGCCCAGGCGCAGGAGAAGGTCAACGAAGCGCTGAAAGAAGCACGCACCAAGGCCAACGAGATCATCGACCAGGCCCACGCGCGCGCCAACCAGATCGTTGATGCTGCCCGTAACGAAGCAATCACCGAAGCCACCCGTCAGAAGGAACTGGCCCAGGCTGAAATCGAGGCCGCCGCCAACCGTGCCCGTGAAGATCTGCGCAAGCAGGTGTCCGCGCTGGCCGTGACCGGTGCCGAAAAGCTGCTCAAGCGCGAAATCGACGCCAACGCCCACAAGGCGCTGCTCGACGAGCTGGCCTCGGAGATCTAAGGATGAGCCAGGCCCTCACGCTTGCCCGCCCGTACGCCCGCGCCGCCTTCGCGACCGCGCGTGACGAAGGCACGTTCGCGCCGTGGTCGGACGCCCTGGCGTTCTCCGCCCACGTCGCCGCCGACCCGCGCGTGGCGGCCCTGCTCGCCAACCCGGAGCTGGGTCGCGACGAAGCCGTCGCACTGCTGGCACCGGAAACCCACGGTGAAACCTACTCGCGTTTCCTCGCCGTGCTGGCCGAATCGCATCGTCTGCCGCTGCTGCCGGAAATCGCTGGCATGTTCGACGCCCTGCGCGCCGAAGCCGAGCACGTGGTCAAGGCCACGGTGACCTCGGCGGCCGAACTGTCGGCCGGTGAGCTGGACGCGATCAAGGTCGCACTGCGCAAGCGCTTCAACCGCGAGGTCGACGTGACCACCGCGGTCGATGCCTCGCTGATCGGCGGTGCCGTCATCGACGCCGGCGACGTGGTCATCGATGGTTCGCTGAAGGGCAAGCTGGCCCGTCTGCAGACCGCGCTCGCTAACTGAATTCATTTAACGTCCGGCCCCGCTGCCGGCACTAGGACTTGACGATGGCAACCACGCTCAACCCCTCCGAAATCAGCGAACTGATCAAGAACCGCATCGAGAAGGTCAAGCTGGCCGCGGAATCGCGCAACGAAGGCACCGTGACCAGCGTGTCCGACGGCATCGTGCGCATCTTCGGTCTGGCCGACGTGATGCAGGGCGAAATGATCGAACTGCCGAACAACACCTTCGCCCTGGCCCTGAACCTGGAGCGCGACTCGGTCGGCGCCGTGGTCCTGGGTGACTACGAGCACCTGCGCGAAGGCGACGTCGCCAAGACCACCGGCCGCATCCTGGAAGTGCCGGTCGGTCCGGAACTGCTGGGCCGCGTCGTGAACGCGCTGGGCGAGCCGATCGACGGCAAGGGCCCGCTGGGCACCGACCTGACCGCTCCGGTGGAGCGCGTTGCTCCGGGCGTGATCTGGCGCAAGTCGGTCGACCAGCCGGTGCAGACCGGTTACAAGTCGGTCGACTCGATGATCCCGATCGGCCGTGGCCAGCGCGAGCTGATCATCGGCGACCGCCAGACCGGCAAGACCGCGATGGCCATCGATGCGGTGATCAACCAGAAGGGCACCGGCATCAAGTGCGTGTACGTTGCGATCGGCCAGAAGGCTTCGACCATCGCCAACATCGTGCGCAAGCTGGAAGAAAACGGCGCACTGGCCCACACGGTCGTCGTTGCCGCCACCGCTTCCGAATCGGCTGCCATGCAGTACATCAGCGCCTACTCGGGCTGCACCATGGGTGAGTACTTCATGGACCGCGGCGAAGACGCGCTGATCGTGTACGACGATCTGTCCAAGCAGGCCGTGGCCTATCGCCAGATCTCGCTGCTGCTGAAGCGCCCGCCGGGCCGTGAAGCCTACCCGGGTGACGTGTTCTACCTGCACTCCCGTCTGCTCGAGCGCGCAGCCCGCGTGTCCGAGGAATACGTCGAGAAGTTCACCGAAGGCAAGGTCACCGGCAAGACCGGTTCGCTGACCGCGCTGCCGATCATCGAAACCCAGGCCGGCGACGTGTCCGCCTTCGTTCCGACCAACGTGATCTCGATCACCGACGGCCAGATCTTCCTGGAAACCGACCTGTTCAACGCCGGCATCCGCCCGGCCGTGAACGCCGGTATCTCGGTGTCGCGCGTCGGTGGCTCGGCCCAGACCAAGATCATCAAGAAGCTGTCGGGCGGCATCCGTATCTCGCTGGCCCAGTACCGTGAGCTGGCTGCGTTCGCGCAGTTCGCCTCGGACCTGGACGAAGCGACCCGCAAGCAGCTGGAGCGTGGCCAGCGCGTCACCGAGCTGATGAAGCAGAAGCAGTACGCGCCGATGTCGATCGCCAACCAGGCGCTGTCGATCTACGCCGTCAACGAGGGTTACCTCGACGACGTGCCGGTCAACAAGCTGCTGGCGTTCGAAGAAGGCCTGCACGCCCACTTCGCCAACACCCAGGGCGAGCTGGTCAGCAAGGTCAACGCCACCGGCGGTTGGGACAACGACATCGAAGGTGCCTTCAAGAAGGGCATCGCCGAGTTCAAGACCACCGGCAGCTGGTAAGACAGACGTGTGGCGGGGCCTGGCCCCGCTACACCGTTGATTGCAGCGGGGCATCGCCCCGCTCTACGGGAATCAAAGATGGCAAGCGGACGCGAAATCAAAACCAAGATCAAGAGCGTGCAGAACACCCGCAAGGTGACGCGCGCCCTGGAAATGGTCTCGGCCTCCAAGATCCGCAAGGCGCAGGATCGGATGAAGACCTCGCGTCCGTACGCGCAGGCGATGAAGCAGGTGATCGGCCACCTGGCCCAGGCCAGCACCGATTACCAGCATCCGTTCCTGGTCGAGCGCGAGCAGGTCAAGCGGGTCGGGTTCATCGTGATCTCCTCCGATCGCGGCCTGGCTGGCGGCCTCAACAACAACCTGTTCCGCAAGATGCTGGGCGAAGCCAAGGCATGGCAGGACAAGGGTGCTGAAGTGGACCTGGTGACCATCGGCCAGAAGGCATCGACCTTCTTCCGCCGCGTGAAGGTCAACATGGTCGGCAGCGTGACCCACATCGGCGACGTGCCGAAGCTGGAATCGCTGATCGGTGTGATCAAGGTCATGCTCGACGCCTTCACCGAAGGCAAGATCGACCGCGTGTACCTGGTCTACAACCGCTTCGTGAACACCATGGTGCAGAAGGCCAGCTTCGATCAGCTGCTGCCGCTGCCGCCGGCTGAAAAGCAGGTCGCTCACCACGACTGGGATTACCTGTACGAACCCGATGCCGCGACCGTGCTCGAGCACGTGATGACGCGTTACATCGAATCGCTGGTGTACCAGGCACTGCTGGAAAACGTCGCCTCCGAACATGCCGCACGCATGGTCGCGATGAAGGCGGCGAGCGACAACGCCAACAAGCTGATCGGCACCCTGCAGCTCGTCTACAACAAGGCGCGCCAGGCAGCGATCACCCAGGAAATCTCCGAAATCGTCGGCGGCGCGGCAGCAGTCTGACCGCGTTCGTTCAAAGCACACATTAGAGGATGCAGCAATGAGTCAGGGCAAGATCGTTCAGATCATCGGCGCGGTCGTCGACGTCGAATTCCCGCGTGAGTCGGTGCCGAAGGTGTATGACGCACTGAAGGTCGAGAACACCGAAATCACCCTCGAAGTCCAGCAGCAGCTGGGCGACGGCGTGGTGCGTACCATCGCCCTCGGTTCCACCGACGGCCTGAAGCGCAACCTGGTGGCCGTCAACACCGACCGCGGCATCTCCGTGCCGGTCGGCGCTGGCACCCTGGGCCGCATCATGGACGTGCTGGGCCGTCCGATCGACGAAGCCGGCCCGGTGGCCGCCAGCGACAGCTGGGAAATCCACCGCGCGGCCCCGTCGTACGAAGACCAGTCCCCGGCCACCGAGCTGCTGGAAACCGGCATCAAGGTCATCGACCTGATGTGCCCGTTCGCCAAGGGCGGCAAGGTCGGCCTGTTCGGCGGCGCCGGCGTCGGCAAGACCGTCAACATGATGGAACTGATCAACAACATCGCCAAGGCGCACAGCGGTCTGTCCGTGTTCGCCGGCGTGGGTGAGCGTACCCGTGAGGGCAACGACTTCTACCACGAAATGAAGGACTCCAACGTCCTCGACAAGGTGGCGATGGTGTACGGCCAGATGAACGAGCCGCCGGGCAACCGTCTGCGCGTCGCCCTGACCGGCCTGACCATGGCCGAGTACTTCCGCGACGAGAAGGACGAAAACGGCAAGGGCAAGGACGTCCTGCTGTTCGTCGACAACATCTACCGCTACACCCTGGCCGGTACCGAAGTCTCGGCACTGCTGGGCCGTATGCCGTCCGCCGTGGGTTACCAGCCGACCCTGGCCGAGGAAATGGGCGTCCTGCAGGAACGCATCACCTCGACCAAGAACGGTTCGATCACCTCGATCCAGGCCGTCTACGTTCCCGCGGATGACCTGACCGATCCGTCGCCGGCGACCACCTTCGCCCACCTGGATTCGACCGTGACCCTGTCGCGTTCGATCGCCTCGCTGGGTATCTACCCGGCCGTCGATCCGCTGGACTCCACCAGCCGCCAGATGGACCCGCTGGTCATCGGCCACGAGCACTACGACACCGCCCAGCGCGTCCAGCAGACCCTGCAGAAGTACAAGGAACTGAAGGACATCATCGCCATCCTGGGCATGGACGAACTGTCCGAAGAAGACAAGCAGGCCGTGTCGCGCGCCCGCAAGATCGAGCGCTTCTTCAGCCAGCCCTTCCACGTGGCCGAAGTGTTCACCGGTTCGCCGGGCAAGTACGTGTCGCTGAAGGACACCATCCGTGGCTTCAAGGCCATTGTCGATGGCGAGTACGATCACCTGCCGGAGCAGGCGTTCTACATGGTCGGCAGCATCGAAGAAGCGGTCGAGAAGGCCAAGAAGATGGCTGAGAAGGCCTGATCATGAGCACCATCCGTTGCGACATCGTCAGCGCCGAGCAGGAAATCTTCCGTGGTGAAGCGACTCTGGTCGTGGCTACGGGTGAGCTCGGCGAACTGGGCATCGCGCCCAAGCACGCACCGCTGATCACCCGCCTGAAGCCGGGCAAGGTGGTGGTGACCACGCCGAACGGCGAGCAGCTGGATTTCGCCATTTCCGGCGGCATCCTGGAAGTGCAGCCGCAGGTGGTCACCGTGCTGGCCGACACCGCGATCCGCGCGCAGGACATCGACGAAGCCTCGGTCCGCAAGGCCAAGGAAGAAGCCGAGCGCATCCTGGCCAACCGCGGTGAAGCCATGGAAGTGGCCGAGGCCCAGCAGAAGCTGGCCGAAGCCGTGGTGCAGCTGCAGGCGCTGGAGCGCCTGCGCAAGACCCTCAAGCACTGAGGTTCGCGCCACCCCGCAGAAACGCCGGCCATGTGCCGGCGTTTTTGTTTGTGCCGTCAGCGTTGGTAGAGTCGACCGTTGGTCGACTGCTCTTCCGGATGACCCGCGAAAACCCCGCGCTGCGCGCGATAGTCGACCAACGGTCGACTCTACCGGGTAGGTTTTCCCGCGGCCTCGACGGGTAGAGCCGTCCGTCAGCGATACACCACGTAGCGCATCAACAGGAACGACACGCCGGCCAGGCCGCCTTCCACCAGCGGCTTGGCCAGCCAGGCGTATTCCAGCCCCAGCGCGTGGTCGGCGGTAGACACCAGCAGCGTGCTCGCTGCGGTCAACAGCAGCCACAGTGGCAGGAAGCGGGCAAAGCGATGCCAGCCCAGGCGCTGCCGGCCCTGCGCATCGGCGAAGGTGATCCGCCCGTTCAACCAGAAACCCAGCAGCATGCCGGCCACGCGCCCGGCGATGTTGCCCGACACCACCGGCATGCCCGCCGCCGTCAGGGCGACAAACACCAGCCAGTCCAGCAGCAGCTGCAACAGGCCGATGATGATGTAGGCGCTTCCCTGGCGGAGCAGGCTCATGGCGGCAATACAGACGGGTAGGCCGCCATGTTAACGGCCGACGCTCTAGAATCACCGGCAACGAACCACGGACCGCTGCCCATGACCCAAGCCCTGCACGTCATCATCCTCGCCGCCGGCGCCGGCAAGCGCATGAAATCCGTGTTGCCCAAGGTGCTGCAGCCGATCGCCGGCCAGCCGATGCTGGCCCACGTGATCGCCGCGGCGCGGGAACTGCAGCCGTCCGCCATCCATGTGGTGTACGGGCATGGCGGAGAAGCCGTCCGCCAGCGCTTCGCCGACCAGACCGACCTGCTGTGGGCCGAACAGGCGCAGCAGCTGGGCACCGGCCATGCCGTGGCCCAGGCCATGCCGGAGGTGCCCGATGCCGCGCAGGTGCTGGTGCTGTACGGCGACGTGCCGCTGATCCGTGCGGACACGCTGCGCCACCTGCTGGCCCAGCCAGGCCGCCTGGCGGTGCTGGTGGCCGAGGTCGACGACCCGACCGGGTACGGCCGCGTGCTGCGCGACGCCGAAGGCCGGGTCGGTTCGATCGTCGAACAGAAGGATGCCAACGACGACCAGCTGCGCGTGCGCACCATCAACACCGGCATCATCGCCGCCGAGTCGACCGCGCTGCGCCGCTGGCTTTCGCAGCTGTCCAACAGCAACGCGCAGGGCGAGTACTACCTGACCGATGTGTTCGCCTTCGCCGCACACGAGTACACCCCGGCGGAGATGGCGCTGGTGTCCGATGCGCAGGAAGCCGAAGGCGCGAATGATCCGTGGCAGCTGTCGCAGCTGGAACGTGCCTGGCAGCGCCGCGCGGTGCGTGCCCTGTGCACGCAGGGCGCACGCGTGCTCGATCCGGGGCGCCTGGATATCCGCGGCGAGGTCACGGTCGGCAGCGACGTGCTGATCGATGTCGATGTGATCCTCGAAGGCAAGGTGGAGCTGGCCGATGGCGTGACCGTCGGCCCGTTCACCCGCTTGAAGGACGTGCGCCTGGGGCCGGGCACCGAAGTGCGCGCGCACTGCGACCTGGAAGGCGTGGTGACCGAAGGCGCGGCACAGATCGGCCCGTTCGCGCGCCTGCGCCCGGGCACCGTGCTGGCCGACGGCGTGCACGTGGGCAACTTCGTGGAAACCAAGAAGGTCACCTTGGGCGTGGGCAGCAAGGCCAACCACCTGACCTACCTGGGCGATGCGGTGATCGGCAGCAAGGTGAACATCGGCGCGGGCACCATCACCTGCAACTACGACGGGGTGAACAAGTCGACCACGACCATCGGCGACCAGGCCTTCATCGGTTCCAACAGCGCGCTGGTGGCACCGGTGACGATCGGCCAGGGCGCGACCATTGCGGCCGGTTCGGTCATTACCCGCGATGCGCCGGACGGCAAGTTGACCCTGGCCCGCGCACGACAGGAAACCATCGATGGCTGGAAGCGGCCGGTCAAGAAGTCCTGAGCCGCGGCTGGCACGCGCCGATGAACTCGGCGCGCTGCCGGCCATCGAGCAGCGTGCCGGCGAACTGCTGCGTGGGCATCCGGCATATCCGGCTTTCGCCGGCCATGGCCTGGATCAGGCCAGCCTGAGCGCAGGCCTGCAACGCGGGCAGGTGTGGGTGGTGGAGGCGCCAGACGGTGCCATTGCCGGCTATCTGCTGGGCGGCCGTCTTGATGATGCATTCCACATCCTGCAGATGGATGTGGACCCGGAGCACGCGCGACGTGGGCACGGCCGGGCACTGCTGCGGCATGCATTGGCCGAGGCCCGGGCGAGTGGGCTGTCCGCGGCGGTACTGACCACGCTGTCCGATGTGCCGTGGAATGCGGACTTCTACGCCAGCGAGGGCTTCGTGGTGGTGCCGCCCCCGCACTGGAGCACCGGCCTGCGGGCGGTGATGGCCGAAGAAGCGGCGCTGGGTTTCCCGATGCACCTGCGGGTGGCGATGCGGCGTGTCTGGTAGCGGCCGACCTTGGTCGGCCTATCCACGCATGGCGTGGATCTACTGGGAATGTCCGCCAAGGTAGCGCCGGGCCATGCCCGGCGGCAGTAGATCCACGCCATGCGTGGATGCGGCCAACCGATCAACCCACCGGCAGCAGGATCGACACGCACAACCCGCCGTCACTGCGGTTCTGCAGCGATACGCGGCCGCCGTGCGCTTCAACGATTTCGCGGGTCAGCGCCAGACCCAGGCCGGTGCCGTTGCGCTTGGTTGAATAGAACGGCATCAGCGCGTTCTGCAGCACCTGTTCGTTCATGCCCTTGCCGCGGTCCAGCACGTCCAGGCGCAGCCACTGCGGCAGCCGCGTCAGCTGCACCTGCACATCGTCGTTGGGCGGGTCGGCTTCGGCGCAGGCTTCGTGTGCGTTCTTCAGCAGGTTCAACAGCGCCTGGCCGAACTGGGCGATGTCGATGCGGCTGCTCAGCGTCTCGTCCGGCTCGCGGTCCATGCCGAAGGGAATCTGCTGGCGCAGGCTGGACAGGAACGGTGCCCAGTGCACGGTCTGCAGCTGCGGCTGCGGCAGTTTGGCAAAACGCGCATAGCCGCGGATGAAGCCTTCCAGGTGGCGCGCGCGATCCTCGATGGTGCTGAAGATCTCCGGCAGGCGGTCGAAGCGTTCGCGCTTGACCAGCTCGCCACCGGAATGGGCCAGCGAGGCAATCGGTGCCAGCGAGTTGTTCAGTTCATGGCTGATCACCCGGATCACCTTCTTCCAGGTCTGCACTTCCTGGCGGCGCAGTTCGGCGGTCAACTGGCGCACCAGCAGCAGATCGTGCGGGCGACCATTCAGATGGAACGCGCGCCGCGACAGGTGGTAGACCTGTTCGTCATCCTCGTCGGGCTCGACGCCGTCCTCCACTTCCGCACGCACCGCGAACAGGCTGTCGCCACCCCGCGCGATGGCATCGCGCAGTTCCACCGGCAGCTGTTCCAGTACCTCTTCCATGCGCTGGCCTTCCAGCTTCCAGCCACCGTGCAGCAGCTTGCGCGCCGCCAGGTTGGAAAACACCACGCGGGAAATGCCGTCGCCACCGGCGGCGATCAGCAGCATCGCCACCGGCGTGTTCTGCACCATGGTGTCCAGCAGCAGCTCGCGCTGCACCAGGCCCTGGCGCTGCTCGCGCAGCACGTCGCCCAGCTCGCGGTGTGCCTGCACCAGGTCGCCCAGCTCGTCGTTGCCCGGCCAATACACACCGAAGTTGAACTCGCCATCGCGGTAGCTGCTGGTGGTGCCGGCCAGGGCACGCATCAGCGATCGCACCGGTGCCGTGGCACGGCGCAGCGACCACCACATCAGCGACAGCAGCACGACCGAGGAGATCGCCGTCACCCACCAGCCGTGGTTCATCCAGTAGGCCAGCAGCCACGGCAGCGCGGCCGCCAGCGCCAGCACCGGCAGCAGGCGCAGGAACAGGCGGAAGGTGAATGAGCGCCGTTTCATTCGCGCGGGATGCCGTGGCGGTCCATGCGGCGGTACAGCGCCTGGCGGCTCAGGCCCAGCTCGGCCGCCGCCTGGGCGATGACGCCGTGGTTGCGGGCCAGCACGTCCTCGATGCGCGCGCGGTCGGGATCGTTGCCGGTGCTGGGCGCCGGTCGCGGTGCGGCCGGGGCACGCGGCAGGTTGAGGTCGGCCACCTCGATGCGGTTGCCGCTGGCCAGCAGCTCGGCGCGCTGGATCACGTTGCGCAGCTCGCGCACGTTTCCCGGCCACGGGTGCCGCTGCAGTGCGGCGGCGGCAGCGGTGGACAGCGGCTTGCCGGCCGTAAGGAAACGCTCGGCCAGCGGTACGATGTCGCCCGCACGCTCGGCCAGCGGCGGCAGCGCCAGTTCCACCGTGTTGAGGCGGTAATAGAGGTCTTCGCGGAAGCTGCCATCGCGGATCATCGCCGGCAGATCGGCATTGGTGGCACTGACCACCCGCACCTTGACCTGGCGCTCGCGGTTGGAGCCCAGGCGCTCGAAGCGGCCGGTTTCCAGTACGCGCAGCAGCTTCATCTGCCCGCCCAGCGACAGGTTGCCGATCTCATCCAGGAACAGCGTGCCGCCATCGGCGGCTTCGAACTTGCCCTCGCGCGCCTTGTTGGCACCGGTGTAGGCACCGGCTTCGGCGCCGAACAGTTCGGCCTCGATCAGTTCGGAGGGCAGGGCACCGCAGTTGACCGCGACGAACGGGCCCTTGGCCACCAGCGAGTTGGCCTGGATGATCTGTGCGATCTTTTCCTTGCCGGCGCCGTTGGGGCCGGTGATCAGCACCGGCAGCTCCGAGCGCGCGACCTGGCAGGCCAAGGCGATGACGCGCTCGCTGGCGGGATCGGCGAACACCGCGCCGCACAGTTCGTACTTTTCTTCCAGCGCGTTGCGCTGGCGTTCCTCGCGTGCGCGCCGCTGGTCCAGCTCGCGGCGGGCTTCGGACAGTTCCAGCAGGTTGTTGACCGTAGTCAGCAGCTTGCGGTCATCCCAGGGCTTGGCCAGGTAATCGGCGGCGCCGGCCTTGACCAGGTCCACCGCGCTGCTCAGGTGGGTCCACGCGGTCAGCAGGATGACCGGCAGGTCGGGATGGCGCGCGCGGATCTGCGCGAACAGGGCCTCGCCTTCCTCGCCGGAGGTGGTGTCCTCGGTGAAATTCATGTCCTGGATGACCAGGTCGACCGCGTGGCTCTCCAGCATTGCCAGGCCATCGGCCGGGCTCTGCGCCTGCAGCGTGTCGATGTCATGCAGGGAAAACAGCACGTCCAGCGCGGTGCCGACGCTGGCGTTGTCATCGATGATCAGGATCGCAGGCATGGACGCATTCTGGAAAAGGGATGGGCAGCGCCGAGAGAGCCGTGAACGGCCAGCGCCACCCATCAAGCATAGCCAAACCGGTGGCCCCGCAGGGGCCGGAGAAGGTCAGCGCGGCGGCGGTGGCGGCGCCGGTGGGGGCGGTGCCGGCGGTGGTACCAGCACGGCCTTCCAGGTGTCCACCGCAACCGGCACGCTGAACGTGCGGCTGTCGCGGCGCAGCAGCAGGTAGGCCTGCGTCCTGCCTGCGGCGTCGGCCTTGCGCAGGGCGGTGGCCAGCTGGTCGATCTGCCGCACCGGGGCGTCGTCCACGCGCAGGATGCGGTCGCCCCGGCGCACGCCGAAGCGCGCCTCGGGGCTGGCTGCATCGACCTGCACCTGGCCTTCGGTGGAGCGCAGCGCCAGCCGCGCGCCATCCTGCTGCCAGTTCATCGTCTGCACCGTGCTGCTGCCGGCAAGCACCGGCAGCGGCAGCGCCATGGTCATCGCAACTGCCAGGGCCAGGGCGCGCATCTCACGCGCCCCGGGTGGCAACGGCCGGCGGCACGGCAGCGGCGCGGCGGGCCGGGCCGAACACTGCCACCTGGCCCAGCACCCACAGCAGCACCGCACCCAGCGGCAGGTACAGCAGCGGCATGCGCGGCAGCTCGTACATGTTCATCAGCGCCAGGTTGATCGCGTACGCGGACAGCATGCCCAGCACGATGCCCAGCGTGGCCAGCAGGAAGTTCTCGGTCTGGAAGTAGCGCAGGATCTGCCCGCGGGTCGCACCCAGCGCACGGCGGATGCCGATCTGCTTGCTGCGCTGCTGCACCCAGAAGCTGGCCAGGCCGATGATGCCCAGTGCGGTGACCACCAGCAGCGCGATGCACACCGTCACCAGCAGGCCCACCATGGCGCGGTCGTTCTTGAAGTAGTCCTTGCGCTGATCCTCGTAGGTCTTCTTGTCGCGCATCAGGCGGTTGGCATCGTTGCGCTCCAGTGCGGCGACGGCGGCCTTGAGCACTTCATCGCGGCGCTCCGGTGCGGTGCGCAGCATGTAGGTGCCGCCCTCGTCGAAACCGCGGCGCAGCGGCATCAGCATCGACTCGTTCCAGTTGTCGGCCCAGCCGGTGGGCGTGGTGAGGGTGTCGACGATGCCGATGACGTGCAGCGGCTGCTTGCCCATGTAGTAGGTCTTGCCCAGCGCGCTGCCGTCCGGTTCCATCTTCGCCGCGGTGGCCTGGCTGAAGATCACCGGGATGGCCGTGTCCTTGGAACCGGCCTTGGAGACGGTGGCGTAATCCATGTATTCGTCGGGCAGGAAGTCACGCCCGGCGATCACGTTGATGCCCATCGTGCGGATGCCATCCTCGGACATCGTGTACATCGATGCCTCGGTGGTCGGCCGTTCCTGGTCCTGCTGGCGCTGGATGCTGCTGCTGGACGAGCCGCCGCGGAACGGCAGCTGGTTGATGATGGTGGCACTGGTGACGCCGGGGATGGCGCGCAGCGACGCCAGGTCCTCGCGGGTGCGGGCCATGCCGTTGGTCTGCTTGCCGATGCCGCTGACGCGGACCATCACCAGTTCGTTCTCGGCGATGCCGCTGGGCATGCTGATCTTTTCCACGCGCTGGCTGACCAGGAACAGCGCGTTGCAGACGATGGCGCAGGTCAGGGCGACTTCCAGCACGATCAGGGCGGCGGCGGTCTTGTGCCGGCGCAGGGTGCTGAGGATGGGGCGGATGTCCATGGGAGTCCTCGTTCCGGTACTTACTGCGACTTGAGCTGGATGGCCGGGGTGACCTGCATCGCGCGCCAGGCCGGCAGGAAACCAGCGGCCACGCTGGCAAACAGGGTCAGGCCGATGGCCAGCAGCAGCATGCTGCCGTCCAGGTGGGCCAGCTTGGCGTAGTCCACCGGCTGCTGGCGCACGGCGAACAGGCCGAGCAGGGCCACGCCGATGCCCAGCACGCCACCGACCACGCCCACCGCACCGGCTTCCACCAGGCACTGCAGGAAGATCTGGCCGCGGCTGGCGCCCAGTGCGCGGCGCACGCCGATCTCGCCACTGCGGCGCAGGAATTTGGCCAGCAGCAGGCCCACGGTGTTGACCAGGCACACGCCCAGGAAGCCCAGCGCCAGCCACAGCTGCAGGCGCACATCGCTGGGCACCGCACCGTTGAAGTCCAGCCACTGCATCACGTTGCGCAGGCGCACGTTCGGCGGGCGCTCGAAGCGGCCGGCCTCACGCTGCTGGCTGGAATAGTTTTCCAGGTAGCGGCGGTAGTCATCGGCCTTGCCCGGGTCCATCTCGGCCCAGTACTGCAGCCAGGTGCAGGGCGCGTTCAAGGTGTAGCTGTCGCCGTCGGGGTTCTCGCCGAAGCAGTTCATGTTGCCGCTGCTGCCCAGCTTCAGGTCCATCGACGTGGACATCGGCAGCAGCAGATCCTCGTCCTTGCCGTAGCTGCCGGTGGTGAGGTCGAAGAACTGCGGCTCGGGGTTCCATTCCTTCATCACGCCGACGATGCGGAAGCTCTGGCCATCCATGCGGATGTCCTTGCCCACGCTGTTGCCGCCCTGGTAGAGCTTGTCGTTCAGCGCCTTGGAGATGACCACCACGCGCGCACGGCCATCGTCATCCTGGCGGGTCCAGGCACGGCCGTACTGCATCGGCACGTTGAACATCGGGAAGAAGTCGGCCGAGGTCCAGCGGGTGTCGATCGAGAACGGCTGCAGCGTGCTGCCCTCCGGCTCGATGGTGCCGCCGCCGCCGCTCATCAGCGCTTGCCGCTCGGCCTTGGCTTCGCGCAGCAGGGCCTCGCCATCGAAGCGGGTCATCTGCGTATTGGGTTCCTCGCCGGGCACGTAGCCGCCACGGGGGCCCGGGTCCAGCTGCACGTAGAACAGGCGGTCGCTCTTGTCCGGGATCGGATCGCCGGAGAGCACGTGGAAGACGGTCAGGGTGGTCATCGAGGCACCGATGCCCAGCGCGATGGCGACCACCATCAGCGCGGTCAGGACCTTGTTGCGGCGGAAGCTGCGCGCCGCCAGACGGGCGTAGTAGGCGAACATGGTCGGGCCCTCACTCGTTGACGGCGACGATGCGGCGCGGCGTGGCCAGCACCGGCTCACGCACCAGGTCGGTCACCTGGCCATCGACGATGTGCACGTTGCGCTGCGCGCGCGCGGCCAGCTCCGGGTCATGGGTGACCATGACGATGGTGGTGCCGGCCGCGTTGATCTCTTCCAGCAGCTCCATCACGCCACGCGCCATCTGCGTGTCCAGGTTGCCGGTCGGTTCGTCGGCCAGCAGCAGGCGCGGGCTGCCGGCCAGGGCGCGGGCGATGGCAGCGCGCTGCTGCTGGCCGCCGGACAGTTCGTTGGGGTAGTGCTTCATGCGCGAGCCCAGGCCCACCTGGTTCAGCGCCTTCTCGATGCGCTCGCGGCGCTCGCCGGCGCCCATTCTGCGGTAGCGCAGCGGCACGTCCACGTTGTCGAACAGGTTCAGGTCGGGGATCAGGTTGAAGCCCTGGAAGATGAAACCGATCTTCTGGTTGCGCATGCGGCTGCGCGCATCATCGCCCAGCGTGCTCACGTCCTCGCCGTCCAGCAGGTAGGTGCCGCTGGTGAAGGTTTCCAGCAGGCCGGCGATGTTGAGGAAGGTGGTCTTGCCGGAGCCGGACGGGCCGGTGACGGCGACGAACTCGCCTTCCTTGACCTGCAGTTCCAGCGAGCGCAGTGCGTGGGTTTCCACCTGTTCGGTACGGAAGACCTTGGCGACCGAACGCATTTCGAGCATGTACATGGGGTGTCCTCTCTCCAGGATGTGTCAGTTGACGGAGACGCGTTCGGCGTCCTTGAACAGGTCGCTGCCCGAGACCACGATGCGGTCACCCGGCTGCACACCCGACTTGATTTCCACTTCGCCCAGGCTGCTGACGCCCAGTTCCACCGGCCGGCGCACGGCAGTGCGGCCGTCCATCACGTAGGCCACGCCGTTGCCCTGTTCGACGAACGGGCCACGCTCGACCTTCATCACGTTGCGGCGGGTATCGAGCAGCACGCGCACCGACATGCGCTGGCTCTGGCGCAGGCCTTCCGGCTGCGCGGCGGCAAAGCGCACGCGGGCATTGACCTCGCCGTTGACCACTTCCGGCGAGACCGCGCTGATCTCGCCCGGGAACGGCTTGCCGTTGCCGCCGGTCAGCTGTGCGGGCATGCCGATCGCCAGGTCACGGGCGAAGCTCTCCGGCACCTTGATCTCCACTTCGAACTTGGACAGGTCGACCACGCCCAGCACCGGCGCGTTGGCTGCCAGGTTGGTGGCCTGGGTGGCCTGCACCTGGCCGACCTGGCCGTCGAACGGCGCGCGCAGGGTCAGCGCATCCACCTGGCGCTGCACTTCGGCCACCACCGCCTTCTGGCGGTCGGCCAGCAGGCGCTTGTTGCGTGCGTCCAGGTCGGCGCCCTGGCTCTGCAGGCGCGCATCGGTGGTGGCGTTGACCAGGGTGATGTCGGCCTTCTTCAGCGAATCCTGGGCCTTGGCCAGGTCGATCTGCGGCACCGCGCCACCGTCGTAGCCGCGCTGGTAGCGCTGCAGGTCACGGTCGGCGGCCTGACGTTCGATGCTGGCCTGGTCGGTTTCCTTGCGCGACTTGGCGCGGGCCAGGGTGGCGTCCAGCGCCGCGCGGCTGGCTTCGGCTTCCAGGCCGGCCAGGGTGGCCTGTTCCTGGGCCAGCTTGCTGCGCAGTTCCGGGCTGTCGATGATCGCCAGCTCCTGGCCCTTCTTGACCACGTCACCGGCCACCACCTTCAGGTCCACCGTACCTGCGGAGATGGCGTACAGAGTGGGGCTGTTGGCGGCGATGACGCGGCCATCGGCGGCGATGTCGCGCACCAGGTCACCACGCTGCACTTCGGCGATGCGCACCCGGCTGCTGTCGAAGGAGCGGCTGGCGTTGGACCAGGCATGCACGGCCCAGCCGATGGCGGCCAGCAGGGCAATGGCGCCCAGGGCCGGCCAGCGGTAGCGCTGCCAGGCCGCACGGGGAGCGCCGGCAGAGGGGGGGGAAACGATCTGGTCCTGGGCAGAGGTGTCGCGGATCATCGGGAGCATGCCTTTCGGTGGTGCCAAAGACCAAGCACGCTCCGTGCCAACTTTTTTTCACGCCTTTTCAATGGTTTGCGACTGGGTTCTCCGTGTCCGGGTGTCCGCGGACACTGCTGCGGACACTTTCATTAAGCGGACAGGAGGGACGGCACGGGCACCCACGCTAGAATGCGGCGACCGTCTTCAAGGAAAAGCGCGACATGTGTGGAATCGTGGGTGCGATCGCTGATCGCGATGTGGTGCCGGTGCTGATCGAAGGACTGAAGCGGCTGGAGTATCGCGGCTACGATTCCTCCGGCATCGCGGTGATCGACCGTGCAGAGCGCCCGGACGTGCGCCGCGTGCGCCGTACCGGCCGTGTCTCGGAAATGGCCACCGCCGCCGAAGCCGAGGGCTTCCATTCGCAGCTGGGCATCGGCCATACCCGCTGGGCCACCCATGGCGGGGTGACCGAGGCCAACGCGCACCCGCACATCAGTGCTGGCGTGGCGCTGGTGCACAACGGCATCATCGAAAACCATGAAGAACAGCGCGAGAAGCTGCGCGCGCTGGGCTACACCTTCGAGTCGCAGACCGACACCGAAGTGATCGCCCACCTCATGCACCACCACCTGAAGGGCGGCGACAGCCTGCTGGGCGCGCTGCAGCGCACGGTGAAGGAGCTGACCGGTGCCTACGCGCTGGCCGTGGTCAGCCGTGCCGAGCCGGACCATTTCGTCTGCGCACGCATGGGCTGCCCGCTGCTGGTGGGCCTGGGCGAAGGCGAGAACTTCGTTGCCTCCGATGTCTCGGCGGTGATCTCGGCCACCCGCAAGGTCATCTTCCTGGAAGAGGGCGACACCGCCGACGTCCGCCGCGACGGCGTGCAGGTGTTCGACGAGCACGACCAGCCGGTCGAGCGTGACGTGCACCTGTCCGACGTCTCGCTGGCCTCGCTGGAACTGGGCCCGTACCGCCACTTCATGCAGAAGGAAATCCACGAGCAGCCGCGCGCGCTGGGCGACACCATCGAAGCGGCCATCGACGCCGGTGGCTTCCCGGCCGAGCTGTTCGGCAAGAATGCCGAGGCGGTGCTGGCCGGCATCGAAGGCGTGCAGATCCTCGCCTGCGGCACCAGCTACTACTCCGGCCTGACCGCGCGCTACTGGATCGAATCCATCGCCGGCCTGCCGTGCAGCGTGGAAATCGCCAGCGAGTACCGCTACCGCGCGGCGTACGCCAACCCCAAGCACCTGATCGTGACCATTTCCCAGTCCGGCGAAACGCTGGATACGATGGAAGCGCTGAAGTACGCCAAGTCGCTGGGCCACACGCACACGCTGTCGATCTGCAACGTGCCGGAAAGCGCCATCCCGCGTGCCAGCGAACTGGTCTGCTACACCCGTGCCGGCGCCGAGATCGGCGTGGCCTCGACCAAGGCCTTCACCACCCAGCTGGCCGCGCTGTTCCAGCTGACCGTGGTGCTGGGCAAGCTGCACGGCCGCGTCGATGCCGCCCAGGAAGCCGATTACCTGGAGCAGCTGCGCTTCCTGCCGGGCAGCGTGCAGCACGCGCTGAACATGGAACCGCAGATTGCCGCCTGGGCCGAGCGCTTCGCCCGCAAGAGCAGCGCGCTGTTCCTGGGCCGTGGCCTGCACTACCCGATCGCGCTGGAAGGCGCGCTCAAGCTCAAGGAAATCTCCTACATCCACGCCGAGGCCTACCCGGCCGGTGAACTGAAGCACGGCCCGCTGGCGCTGGTGGACGAGGACATGCCGGTGGTGGTGATCGCGCCCAACGACAGCCTGCTGGAAAAGGTGAAGTCGAACATGCAGGAAGTGCGCGCACGCGGCGGCGAGCTGTTCGTGTTTGCCGACCAGGACAGCAATTTCAGCGAGTCCGAAGGCGTGCATGTCATCCGCACCCCGCGCCACGCCGGCGTGCTCAGCCCGATCGTGCACACCATTCCGGTGCAGCTGCTGGCTTACCACACCGCGCTGGCGCGCGGCACTGATGTGGACAAGCCGCGGAATCTGGCCAAGAGCGTTACGGTGGAGTAAGGGCAGGGCCCGGGTTCTCCGGTCCGGTAGCTGGGCCATGGTGGATGAAGAAGGCGGGGCGCTCAGGCGTTCCCGCCTTTTTTTTGTTTCCTGCACGTGGCAGTTGACAAGGTAGAACGATCGTTCTACCTTGGCGTCGTGGACACCATCATCAACGACACCAAGCAGAAGATCCTGGCGACCGCCGAGGCCCTGATCTACCAGAACGGCATCCATGCCACCGGCATGGATCTTCTGGTGAAGACCTCCGGCGTGGCGCGCAAGAGCATCTACCGCCATTTCGAAAACAAGGACCAGGTCGCCGCCGAGGCGCTGAGCGCGCGTGATGTGCGCTGGTTGGACTGGTTCAGGCACGAGTGCGGGAAGGCCGACGGCGCCGAAGCGCGCATCCTGCGCATGTTCACGGTGCTCAAGGGCTGGTTTGAATCCGAGGATTACCGCGGCTGCGCGTTCATCAACACAGCGGGCGAGGTCGGCAACCCCGATGATCCGATCCGCCGGATCGCCAGGCATCACAAACAGAAGTTGCTCGATTACACGCTGGAGCTGACCGGGCAACTGGGTATCGAGCAGCCAGCCGCCCTGGCGCGGCAGTTGCTGGTTCTCATGGAAGGTGCCATCACCGTATCCCGCGTCATGGGCGACTACGACGCTGCAGACCATGCCAGGGACGTGGCGCAGGTGTTGTTGAAACAAGCCCGGCGCTAGCGCCCGGGCAACGCCCATCCCCTGAAGTAACCCGCGTATCCATCCCCATTGGAGGCCCCACCGTGTCCGCTGAACCGTCCCGTCCGCCGCTTCCTCCTTTCACTCTTGAATCGGCGACCCAGAAAGTCCGCCTGGCCGAGGATGGCTGGAATTCCCGCGATGCCGACAACGTCTCGCTCGCCTATTCGCTCGACACCCAGTGGCGCAATCGTGCCGAATTCACCAGCGGCCGCGAAGAAGCCCGTCAGTTCCTCGCGCGCAAGTGGAAGAAAGAGCTTGAGTACCGCCTGATCAAGGAGCTGTGGGCCTTCACCGAAAACCGCATTGCCGTGCGCTACGCCTATGAATGGCATGACGACTCGGGCAACTGGTTCCGTTCCTATGGTAACGAGAACTGGGAATTTGGTGCAGATGGCCTGATGGAGCGCCGGTTCTCGTGCATCAACGACATGCCAATCAAGGAGAGCGAGCGCAGGTTCCATTGGCCGCTGGGGCGTCGCCCGGATGATCACCCCGGGCTGTCCGATCTGGGCATGTAAGGGTGGCTGGCCATTGAATGCTCCCCGGCCACGCACCGGCGGGGGGCATTCATTCGACCGCAGCTACCTGCGTACTTCGAAGATCCGCGCCGTCGTCATACTGATGTGGCATTCGATGGCATCGATGCGCTCGAACGAGTCGTTCTCATCCTCTGGCCGGGTGTTGATGGGGCCGCATCGATCTGTCTTTGAACGGATCCAGCTCCGCTGCCCATCAAGCTCGCTTGCCTGCTCATCCTTCGGCAGTTTCTTCCAGAGTCTGTTGAGCTCGGCATCTTCAGCGCGGTAGCGCTTGAGTGCGTCTTCCAGTATCAGGTGGCGGCCACTGACCGCGAGTGTTGTGATGACATGCAGCGACCACGCGCCATTGAAGCTGGAAAGGTCTGCCTTGATCGAGCCGTCGTCAGTCTCGTGGATCTTGTACGCGAAATTCACAAAATGGATTCGGCTCCCGCCAAATCGACCCTTGCCGTTATCCAGGACGCGCATCTTCTGGTACTGGCTCCGCTTCATTACCTCAGCGACTTCGGCGGGGATCTCAATGGCCAGCGTTGCCTGGCATCGAAGTGGGTTTCCGCTGCGGAACGGACCTGAGCTGCCACTCTCTGCTGGCTCACTGTGGTCCAGCGAAATCGGAATGCCCGCAAGCTGGTCCGTGTACGCCGTAAAAGGCCTGTAGTCGAGCTTTCGAGGTGGATAGATATAGTCGCTGTAGGTATAGCCACTGGCCGTGCGACGAATCGTCTCCAGCGCTGCAACGACCACGTCTTCGCGACTGCACGAGACTTCACGCGGTGTTTCGCTCGTCGCGGTGCATCCGGTGGAGAGGGTAGTGCCTGCAAGGGCAATTGCCAGGAGGAACGTGGGGGTTTTCATGGTCGGGTTGCTGATCTTCTTCAAACGGAATCGCTGGCGGACTGACGTACGCCCTGAAAGACCGTCCTGGCGCGGAATGGCGCATCCTGCGATAACACTTGCCCCATCGGTGCCTGGTGGAGCGCTGTGCCGATGACAAGCCGTACCACCTTGCGTGAAGCAGCATCTGGCCGCCACTGGCCAGCAGCCACGGGGCGGCGCTGCGCGACGCTGCGAAGCGCAGGGAAGGGCTCAGCCGTGTTCGAGCTGCCAGCGCGGCGCTCCAGGCGAGCTGTGAAATTCCGTGTTGAAGACGACAGAATGCGCTGTTGATCGACACGTCGCACTGTCAGCGCCGGGGTGACCATAAGCCCCAACGCCACGCAAAGCGCCCCGGCGCAGCGCACGGTCACCCGCACGCCGCGCCGGGGCACCACGGCTTACCAGCCGATACCCACGCCCACGCCCATGCTGCGCTCACCACTGTTGGTGAAGGAACCATTGAGGCTGAAGGTGGCCGAACCCTTCTCGTTCAGCACGCGCTGGTAGCCCACCGCCATGGCCGATTCGCCTTCGGCATAGCCCACGCCCGCACCCAGGCGGTTGTAGGTGGCCAGGCCGGCGGTGTTCATCGCCATCGCGGTCTGCGCGCTGCTCATCGCCGCCATGCGGTTGAAGCGCTTGTCCATCTTGTTCAGGCGCGCATCCACTTCGCGGGCGATGCCATCGCTGTAGTCGTTGGCACGGGCCAGCATCTTCTCCAGCTCGGCGGTGTCGACCTGCGGCTTCGGCGATTCCGGCGCTTCCGCCTTGGGCTGCGGCGAGGACTTCGGCGCGTTGCCGGTGTTGGCGGCGACCTTGTCGTCGTTGCTGGCGGGCGGCGCCGGCTCTTCAGCCACGGGCGGGGTGGCAGGCGTGCCCGACTCATTGGAAGCCAGCGCCATCATGCGCGACTGTGGCTGGCCGTCGATGCGCTGTTCCAGCCCATCCATGCGGCCGTTCAGCTGCTGCTGCATGGAATGCAGCTGGCCACCGTTGACCGCATCGCGGCTGCCGGCCGCGATCAGGCCGTTGCCCACATTGGAGAGAATCATCCCGTTGGCACCGGCCAGGGTGATCTGGTTGAGGCCGTCGGCGCGGGCGGTGGGGGTGTCCTGGAAGATGGAGCGGAGCTGGCCTTCGACCCCGTCCATGCGGGAGGAAGTGCGCACCACCGCGCCATCGAGGATGGTCAGTGCATCGCCGACGGTGTGCTGGCGGGTGTTCTGCACGGTGTAGGTGGGAGCGGTCACGTTGCCAGTTGCGTCGAGCTTCGCGCCGCCGCCGAGGACGGCGAGGGTGTCGTTCAACTGGCCGACGGTGGTGGCGTTGTGGTCGGCGGTACCGCGGGCGAGGTTAGTCAGACGGCGCTGCAGTGCGCCATCGCCAAATGATGCTGTACGGCTCTCTGTTGCGACAGATCCTTCACCAATAGCGACGGCATTCAGCGCAGTCTTTCTCACCGCACTACCGGCACCAAGCGCTAGCCCGCCACGCTCCTCGACCACAGCCCGAACACCAAGTGCAAAGCCATCGGTGGCACTGTCGTGAACCCAAGAAGCGCGGCCCAGTGCAACAGAGTTCTCACCCAGTGCACGCGAATAGCTTCCAAGCGCTACGGCTCCATCCTTGGTGGGCGCAGCCACTGCAGAGTCGCCCATGGCAATTCCAAGACGTCCCGCCTGCGCCTTTTCATCATCGATGGGTGTACCCACAGCAACATGCCTTGATGCAGCGTCAACGCGCGCCGCAATATCAGCAATCAACGTCTCCGCGCCAGCCACGCTCGCGTTGGTTGCCGCCAGCTGCCCGCCCGTCACAGCTTCGGTGCTACCAGCAACAAGCGCGCCTTCCGCAACCCCAGTGATCTTCCGCTTGCCATCACTCTTGTTACGAACATCCAGCACGGAACCGGAATTGTTTCCACCCAGGCGAACACTGCCCGACGGTCCATCCTCTCGAACCAGCCCCTCCAGCACCGTTACCTTGGCCACTGCATTGTCCGCAGCGGTTGCCGCGCCCTGCGCCAGGGTTTCGGCACCACGGGCCATCTCGTCGACGGCGAACAGCTGCGCGCCCGTTACCGCCTCAGTACTGGTAGCTGACAGCGCGCCCCGAGCCACATTTACGATCCTGCGTAGCGTCCCGGCGCTGCTGTTCCCCACCGAAACCTGATCGACCCCGTCCGTCACCGAGCCGTCTCCCAGCGCCACCGATCCACTGTGTGCAGCATTGGCAGATGCGCCGATCGCCAGGGAGTTGATGCCGTCCGCCCGTGCGCGGTAGCCGATACTGACCGCGCCAGTTCCCCCAGCTCTGGCCGAATGGCCCACTGCCGTGCTCGCCGCCCCAATAGTTGCGCTATTGCTTCCCAACGCTGTGCTATGCCTTGCCAACGCATCAGCACGGCTCCCCACTGCCACAGACTCAGGCTGCTTGGCCTCGGAGCGACTGCCCAAGGCGACCGAATCCTGGCCTGCAATGGCATTTCCGCCTACAGCCGTCCCCGAATTGACGTTTGCACTTGCCCCTTGGCCAAGTGCCAACGAGACGCCATCAAGCCGGGACGTCGCGGCCTGCGCTGTCTTCAACGCCTCCGTCGCAGCTGTTTTGCCTTGGCTGGCGAGTTCGTGGGTCATGTTCAGCTGGCGGCCATTGACCGCCTCACGGCTGGTCCCGCTGACCTGCCCATCCGCAACGCCTCCGATACGGCGGTCGTTGCCACCGTTGTTGCGAATGTCAACCAGCGATCCGCTGTTGCTCCTGCCGATTCGAATCTCTCCCGAGCTGGACGCGTGGTCGATAAGGCCCCGTAGGGTGACGGTAGTGCTCAAAGCACTGTCAGCCTTCACCAGCGCACTATCGGCAGTTCTCTGGGAACTTTCAGCACTGGTGTAGGCAAGATCGGCGCGTCGCTGTGCGGCCGTTACCTTTTCTCCGGTCTCGAACAGTTGATGCCCTGTCACGGCATCGTTGCTCCCACTTGAGATTCTGCCCTTCTCGACATTCACAATGCGGCGCTTGATGTCACTGCTGCCAACCGACACCGTTCGGTACTCCGTTGCAACGGAGCTGGTGCCGAGGGCTACACTGTCCCAGCTGCTCGACTTGGCGTTGTAGCCCAACGCCAAGGAATTGTCCTGGGCACGGGAGCCCGCACCTATGGCGACGGCACCCTTGGTGGCGTTCGTTCCGGCCATGGCGTTGTGTCCGATTGCAATGGCTTCATCGGCGTCGCTGTAGGTAATGCTCGCACTACGACCCAGCGCGATGCTGTTGCGACCTCTTGCATATGCATTGGCGCCGAAGGCCGTAGCCCCATGGGACATGGCACTGGCACCGAAGCCCATAGCGGTGCCGTAGCCACGCGCCTCAGTTGACGCGCCGAACGCCGAATTGTGATCCCCACTCGTACTTGCGTTGCCATACAACGTATCACCAGTGGCAAGAATGCCAGCGACGAAGGGCGGAGCGAAGAACGCCGCACTGAGCGGATCGTCGTGAATCCCCGTCGGCTCATCGCGATTCACGCAGATGACATCACTTCCGGTGCAGTCGGGTTCGCTGGCGGCGTGGCTTATCGCCGCAAATGGAATCAGCACAAGCCCCGCGACGCAGGCGGCGCTTCTTGAACTGCGCGCAGGCTTGCCACGCGGCGAACTCAGTTCACTGGCCACCACCCAGCAGCGCCGGGTGGCATTCCAGATACGTCGATAGATGCGGTTCATTGAAGCTCCTTGGCAACACGGGGAAAAGTTGGCCCGCGCACCTGCGCAGGACAGAGATGGAATCGGATCAGCCTGCCGACGCGGAGACGGTCTGCACGTGCTCGCGGTAGCCGTCGCGGGTGAGGCGATAGCGCAGCTGCAGGGTGTTGCCAGGCTTCGGCTGGAACGGAAGTTCCAGTGCGGCATCCGGGTACAGGCTGTGGGTGATGTCGTGGGCGGTGCAGGCACCCGCGCGGGTGCACTCGGCCACGCTGGTAATGCCTACGCGCAGGCTGCCGGTGTTATGCAGGGTGTTGCCCTGCAGCTGCAGCGCCACCTCGCCATCGGTGGGCAGCACGTTCACCAGTGCGCCCCAGACCAGGCTGACGCCTACATTGGCCTGGGAGCCGGCTTCGCCTTCCACTGTGGTTTCTTCCGGCCCACGCACGCCCTCGAAGTACACGCGGTAGGCGGTTTCCTTCTGCACGGGCTGCAGCGGAATCACGCGGATCAGGCGGTTGCCGCCGCCAGCCAATGCGAACTTGCCGGGCGTCACGGCGATGGCGGCCTCGTGCGGCTCAACTTCGCTTTCCTGCTCGTCGGCGCTGGCTGGGTTATCAATGCGACGCAGCGTGGCCTGCACGTACTGCGCCTGGGTGGACTGCGAGTACACACGGATCTGCGTGCTGCGCTTGCCTTCCACCGAAGAGCGCATGGGGTGGACGGTCAGGTTGGCGTGGGCCGGCGCTGCAAGCAGCAGCGCCACCGGCAACAGCAGGTAGATGAATTTGTTCACGAGTATCTCCTTAGGAATCAGGGCCGGACGGTGGGCACGCGCAGTTCGACCTTCAGCTCACCGGTGTAGACGCCTTCGCGCTTGCTGCTGGCTGTAAAGGCCGGTGTTTCAAGGGTGATCGGTGTCGGTACGCAATAAACGGGCTGGTCGAGCTTGGGTAGCTTCACCAGCCGCAGCGCGGTCTTGTCGACGCCCAGCAATTGCTCTTCCACGCCGTTGCGCATGCGGCGCTTGCTGCCGGCATAGTTCAACCAGACGTTGAAGCTCACGCGCTCGCGTTCGTCGCCGGTCGCATCGCGGTGCCAAAGCGAGTAGTCGTCGCCAGTACTGGGGTTTGAGCCTGTATCCCGCACGGTGACACCCAGGTATTCGCTCTGCGAACCCAGGCCGTCGTACAGGCACATGTCGACGTCCTTGCTGCCAGCGATATTCCCGATGCTTATGCGCGGATCGTAACGAAGATCCATGTTGACGTTGGCATTGCCGTTTTCGAACCGGGGCAGGTAGATCGCGACTGCGTCGTAGTCGGTGATCGTGAAATCGAAGTTGAAGACGTAGGTGGCGAGGTGCTCGGAAGGTGGACGGCGCAGGCGGAGTTCGAGAGTGCCTTTCCAGTGTCCGGCGGTGAATTTGCGCAGCGAAGTGCTATCGAGCGCAATAGCACTTCCCGTCCCAACAATAGGCGTACCAAGACAGGTTTTTCCGTCAGACGAGTGGGCTGTCTGGACGTTGGAGTGCCAGTAATCCGCATTGCACGACGCTGCGGGATCGATACGATTGATGGCTACAGAAATGGAAACATCAGTGCGATAGCCGCTGCGTTGCTCCAAGAACACCAAGGGCACATCACTGGGAATGCCGTAGGTGGCCGAGTGTGTATCCTCCACAGGGCACCGCCCCTTTGCCGAGTCACTCGCGGACGGGCACGTAAAGTACAACGCGCCATACTGCTTCGACGGGTCAAGGTGATCGTGGGCGATCAGCGTCCTTCGCGGCCACACCTCGATGTCCGCCGGAATCGCCGAACGATCCCAACTCATCACCACATCCTGGGTAATCACACCGCTCGGCGGATCCATCTGCGGCGGCCTCTGCGCCCACGCCTTCGGCACCACCACGGCCAGCGCACTCACCAGCATCCACACAAACAACACGCGCCGGCTCATGGCGTCTCTCCTGCAGCAGCGGTCTGGGGCACAACGGCAATCAGCGCCTGTTCCTGCAGCAGGCGGGTCACGCGGGCCTGCTGGCGTATCTCTGGCGGCAGCAGCGCAACGGCCATCGCTTCGCACTGCACCGCGCCCACCAGCAGCACCACGCTGCGGCGCTCGCGTATCTGCAGCGGGCACTGCAACAGGCGGTCGTCCTGCAGCAGATAGAGCGTCTTCTCAAAGCGCGGGAACTCGGCCACGAAGCCGCCATTGGCGCTGGTGCCCGGCACCGGCGCGTTGAGAATGCGGGCGCCGCCCAGCGGCAGGCCGGCCACATCGCGCGCACTGCCGATGAAGGTGTAGGTCACCTCGATGGGCACCGGCATGCGAACCAGCCGGCCCGGCGAGAGGAACAGCGGCCGAATGCCCGAAGCACCGGTTACGCGCACCGAGGCGATGCCCTCCAGTGCGCTGGCATCCTGCAGCTCGGCACGGTGGCTCTGGTAGGCCTGCAGCGGCATCAGCCGGCGCTCGCCAAGCTTCAGCCGCTGGCGGCGTGCGCCGCCCACCTGCAGCTCGGCGGCCAGGCCGCTCAGGTCCAGGTCGTCGGTGTCATCCACCTGCACGGCCAGGCCGGCATCGGCGGTGGCACCGCCGCCCCAATAGAAACCGCGGCGGCTCAGGGCAAAGCTGGAGGCGTGGTTGGCGCTATAGGAATACGTGTTGCTGCCCGGCTGGCGGTAGCCGGCCAGCGTGGCGCCGGTCTGGCCCCACGGGTTCTGCAGCTGCGCACCCAGCGTGGCGCTGTAGCGGTCGTTGTTGGTGGCACGCAGCTCGCCGGTCACCTCGCGGTAGTTGGCGTCCACGTCCTGGCGCAGGCTCTGGGCCACGCTGTAGGTCACGTCGGGGCGCTGGTGTTCGGGTTGGCGCGCATCCACGGCGTAGCGGCGCTGCGAGGTGCCGCGCTCGCCCTGCTGCAGCCGGCTCAGGCTGAGGCTGAGGAATACGCCCCGGTCGCGCGTTGCCGCTGCACCCACAGCGGCGTCGTTGCGCTGCTGCCACACGCCCGTGCGGGTGGAGACGGTGAATTCGCCCCAGCGATGGGTACGGCTGAAACTGGCCTGCCAGGTGCGGCTGCGCTGGGCTTCGCGCTGCGGGCGCATCGGATCCGGCGGCAACCACGGCAACAGCCCGTCCAGCGGGTCATCGCCAAAGCCGGGCAGGTCGCGCGCGGGCCGCCAGGTCTGCCGGCGGGTATAGCCCACGTAGGCACTGCCGCCGGCCACCGGCAGCGACATCGACGCGCTGAGCGAATCGCTGCAGCCCAACCGGTCGCGCGTATCGTCCTGGAAGCGGCAGGCGTTGCCGCGCATGCGTTGCTGGTAGACGTTCCATGCCGCCGTGCGGCGGTAGGACAGCTGATGCTGCTGGCCACTGCTGCCATCGCTGCCGCGCAGTATGCTGAACGCACCGCGCACATCCTGGGTGGAGAACTGGCGCCGTACATCCAGCCGCACTTCGCCATAGGTGAAGCCGGCAATGTCGGCCATGCCCGCGGTGACGGCCATATCGCGCACCAGCGGCACGCGTACGCCGGCATGCAGGGCCTGGTCGCCGTCAAACGTGTTCCTGCGGCGCTCATCGTGCTGGCCCAGCTGCACGAACCACTGCATGCGGCTGTCGGTCCAGTCGCCGCCCTTGTCGAACGGCGCGTCTTCGCTGCGCACCAGGATGCCATCCTCGTACACGCGCAGGGTGACGTTGTAGCTGCCCATCGGGAAGTTACGGGTGTCGAGCTGGTTCACGCCCGCCTGCAGGTAGAAGGTCTGCAACAGGCGCTCGCCGTCGAAGGCGTCCACGCGTGCATCGCGCGCCAGCAGCACGGTCAGGGGGGACGCCTGCACGGCGCCGTCGGCATCCACGTAGGCGTAAGTGGTGCCGAAACGCACGCCGCGGAAGCGGTCCAGCGGCAGCATGCCGAAGGCGAAGGTGCCGCCCTGGGTGCTGGACAGGTTGCGGCGGTCCATCAGGCCGGCCTGCACGTAGTGCTCCTGGCCGAGGTCGTGCCGGTAGTAGGCGCTGTCCAGCTGGAAATCATCGCTGCTGCCACCGCGACGGTATTGCTGGCGGTTGTAGTTCCACTCGCCTGCCAGGTGGCCACGCTCGAACACGCCCAGCGTGCCTGCGCCCTGTGCGCTCAACGATTGGTAGTCGCGGCCGCCGCTCATGTTGAAGGTCTGCCGGTGCAGCCATGCGTTCTCGGCGTTGGGGGTGACACTGTGGAAGCGGTGATGCTCGCTCACCTCGCCGGGAATCCATTGGCGGGCAATGAACAGGCGCACCGTGCCTTCACCCTCGTCGTAGAGAGCGTGCACGGCAGCGGGCTCCTCGGGCGGTGCCATGTAGCCGCAGCCGGCCGCAGCGCCGCCGTAGCGGCAGGCCAGGTGGCTGTTGCGCGGCATCGGCTGCGAAAGCGCGGGCAGCAGGGCAGCCTGGGCTTCGGCGGACAGGCCCAGTGCCTGGGTAACGCGCTGCGGGTCCAGCAACTGCACGTCATCAAGCGTCACCCGCACCGGCGACAGCCCGGCTGACTGGCCAAACAGGCTGACGTCCAGCTGCTCGGTCTGGCCTTCAACCAGATCTTCGAAGCCGGCGGGGACGGTACGCGCATCGCATAGCGCGGGGGCCAGCGCCAGGGCGAGCGCCATCGCCAGCCGGGTAACGGCGGGGGCGGGAGTTTTCATGCAGGCGGGAATCTAATTGGGGGCCGGCCCGCGAGCGCGGGCCGGCGGGTGGTGCTTACGGCTTGTGGCGCATCACAATGGTGGCCATGCCTTCATAGCTGCCGGTCTTCAGCGGGCCGGCGGTAGTCTGCGTGATCGCCAGTTCCAGCGGCTTGGAGACGCCTGGGATAGCGCCATCGAAGAGATCGGTTGCAGCCAGATCCTGGCTGGTGGCGGTCAGCTCAAGGCCATGCAGAGTCACGGTCATCGGCACCGGCGTGGCACCAATGACGCCAATGGTCGGTACCAGCTCCAATGCGTTCTGCAGGCTCACTTCAATGTTCTTGGTATCGTCGTTGGTGAAGATACGGGTATTCAACTTCCACGGCTCCAGACCACCAGGGCGCCCGGTGGTGAAGTCGGGCAGGTAGTTCATGGTGATGCTGTCCGGCAGGGGGCTGCCGTCTTCCTGCTGGAAGGCGAGGGTGGTGTCCACGTTCGCGTAGACGGAGATGCGGGTGTCGATGGCAAACGCAGACGAGGATGCGGTGACCAGCGCTGCAGCGAGCGCGGCCTTCTTGATGATCGAGTTCATGGAGGTTGTCTCTCTCGGACAATGATTGGAATGGTTCCCGTCCTGCTGTGGAAGCGCAAAGAAGGGGCGTCGCCCGCGTGAGGGTGCCTGGCGACGGAGAGAATGTTAGGAGTCCATCAGACGGAAAACCATGCAAACATTCAGATAATTGAATACATCGTTGGTTTTTCCTGCCGCGTGGATTATCGCGCGTGTGGTTTTTTGAAACGTGTTGCATGCGTTGCGTACGACGGTCACATCATATTGTCGCTTTGTCGATCTTCGCACGCCTCGAGCGGGGTGCATGGCAATCCTGTGCCCTCGGGCTGCACAATGCAGTTTCATCCGTTTCATCAGGTGTCCCACGTGAGCCAGCGCACCATTGCCTGGGGGTTTGTCGGTTGCGGCAGCGTTACCGAGAGGAAGAGTGGGCCTGCTTTCAGCCAGGTGCCCGGCTCACGCGTGGTTGCCGTCATGCGTCGCGATGCCGCCAAGGCGCAGGACTATGCACGGCGACACGGCATCAGCCGCTGGTATGACGATGCCGACCGACTGATCAATGACCCTGAGGTCAATGCGGTCTACGTCGCCACGCCACCTTCCACGCACATGCTGTATGCGCTGAAGGCCATTGCCGCAGGCAAGCCGGTCTACATCGAAAAGCCGATGGCGATGGATCACCGGCAGTGCGCCCGTATCCTGGCCGCCAGTGAGGAAGCTGGCGTGCCGGTCTTTGTTGCCTACTACCGGCGCGCGTTGCCCAGGTTTGTCCACGTGCAGCAGCTGCTCAGCGCTGGCACCCTTGGCGCTCTCCGCACGGTCCGCACGGCGCTGTACCGCACGCACAATCCGGCAACGCAATCGCCATCGTTCTGGCGCACACAGCCCGGCATCGCCGGCGGTGGCCTGTTCATGGATCTGGGCTCGCACACGCTGGATCTGCTGGATTTCCTGCTGGGCCCGCTGACATTGCAGGGAAGCACCGCCGCCAATCTTGGCGGTTGGTACGAAGCGGAGGACACGGTGTCGCTTTGCTTCCAGGCGGCCAATGGCGTGCAGGGCGTGGGTCAATGGGGCTTCAGTTCGTTCCGGGCGCTGGATGAGGTCGAGATCACCGGCGATGCCGGTGTCATGACGTTTTCGACCTTCGGCGACGGCCCTGTAGTGGTGACAACCGCAGAAGGCACGCGGGTGCTTGAGTTCCTCAACCCGCAGGCGATACAGCAGCCGTTGATCACCCAGGTGGTGGCGGAGCTGCAGGGCGTCGGGCGCTCACCCTCCACTGGGTACTCGGCGGCACGGACCAGCGCGCTGATGGACGGCGTGCTTGCGGACTATCGCAGCGGGCGTTAGGCGGGGGCCAGTGCTGGCGGCCCGAATGCAATGTCGGTTCAGTAGATCCACGCCATGCGTGGATGAGCCGCGCCCGAACCGCATCCACGCACGGCGTGGATCTACCTTGTCGGTTCAGTAGATCCACGCCATGCGTGGATGAACCGCCCGAACAGCATCCACGCACGGCGTGGATCTACCTTGATACAACGAAGGCGGCCAGTGGCCGCCTTCGCAGGGTGCATCAGTACTCGATCCAGGCATCCCGCCAGGCCGAGCCGGTGCCCGGGCGGTAGGGCTCCGCATTGATGTTGCACCAGGCGCCCTCCGGGAACGGGCGGCAGGCGTACAGCTTGCCATCGGTTCCCTTCACCACCGTCTGGCCGGGGATGTAGCTGCCAAGCCCGGCAGGGTAGACGTAGTCATAGTCACCCGGCGGTGGATCAATCGGATCAGGATCCGGCACGCGGGTATCGAGCTGGAAGCGATGGCCCGGCGTCAGGTACACGCGGTTCTCGGTGGCCGATGCCACCGGCGTGATCACGCCGTTCTCCAGCACGCCGACGCGGGCGTGCAGGGCACTGGCGTTGACCTTGCGGGCCAGCGCCAGCGGCCACTGCGTGGCACCGGTCTGGCCGGCCGCCAGGGTGATCTCCGGGCGTTCCACATCATTGCCGTTGGCATTGAACACGCGCAGGCTCAGGGTGGTGCCCACTTCCAGCGCGCCACGCGCGGTGACCGGGCCGGCATCCTGCCACTGCGGCGGCGGGTTGACGCCGCCACCGCCTTCAAAGCGGACATCGGCGCAGGTGTAGAACGCCTCGGCCGAATCCGAGCGCTGCCAGGTGTTGTAGATCACGTGCTGGCCGGTGCGCTTGGGCAGCGGGCAATCCAGCTTGTAGACATCGCCGGAGAGCGGCACATTGCCGAGCGTGCAGAATTCTTCCAGATCCGCCCAGCGCAGCGGGCTGCCCGGCTGCCAGCCCTCGCGGGTGACGTAGAACTTCCAGTCGCGCGTGGCGTGCGGCGCCGGTGCCTTGTACTCGAAGGTGTAGCGGCCGCGCGTATCGCCACGGATGGGCGTGGTCTGCCAGTCGCTGCGGTTCAGGTCCAGGCCGCGGTACTTGCTGTTGCCACCGCTGCACAGCTCGCCATCGGGCACGACCGCCTGGTGGTTGCCGTTGGCGGCCGCCTGGTTGATGCCTGCCCAGTCATAGAACGGCTGTGCGCCGCCGATGGCCTTTGCCGCGGCACAGGCCGGGTTGGTCGGGTTTTCCGGGTTGCCCTGGTAGCAGGAATAGACGCGGCTGGAGGGCTTGGACAGGGTGCCGTGGGCGAAGGCGGTGCCGGAGGCGGCTACGCTGCCGAGGATGGCCAGCGCGAGTGCTGCCCGATGGGAGTGACGCATGGAGAATCTCCTGTGGGTGGTGGAACCCCACGGAGTGTCGATGCGAGCATCTGCGCTTGCCATGCAACTACTTGGATAGTTGCAGGCTATTTCTCTTGTATGGAATGCGCGGCTCAGAAGAGCGTGTCGACCAACGGTCGACACCTACCAGAGCAGAGCTCGACGCATTGCGTATGGCACGGGCGACACCCAGCACAGCGGGGCTGATCCATCGCTTCTGGCAGGTGTCGACCGTTGGTCGACACCCACCAGCACGCCGTTAGACGTGCGAAGCCTGCGCGCCGAATCGGTTGCCGCCCGGGGTGCCCGGCAGCAGCATGAATGCCAGCACCGCCAGGTTCGCAAACGGTACGAGCAGCAGCAGGTACCACCAGCCCGAACGGTCGGTGTCATGCAGGCGGCGCACAGTCACCGAGACCAGCGGCACCAGGAGCGCCAGCCACACCACCACGCCCAGGCCGGTCGATACCCATGCCAGCGCCTCCGAGCCGGTATAGCCGGCAATGAAGCTCAGTACATGCAGCGGCATGAACACGATCAGGATGAACAGCTGGAACCACCAGAACTCGCTGCGGCTGGCACGCCCGCTGAACTGCGCGTAGCGGGTAAGGGGAATCATCATCTTGTGCATGGGTACGCTCTCCAAAAAGAAGCGCGCACTATCGCCGCGTGGGCGCGTGTTCTCCATGCAATTTATTGCAATTGCAGCGCGAGAATATGTAGAGCCGAGCGCATGGTCGGCACCGTGCGGAAGCGCGTGTCGACCAACGGTCGACACCTACCGGGGTGCTGGGTGTGTCGACCAACGGTCGACACCTACTGCGTGACTTTCGCCTCGGCATCGCGTGCGGTGCCGTAGTCGTCCAGCCACTGGAATTTCAGGCTTCCGGGCACGGATGCGCCCGACGGCAGCGGCAGGTTCAACCGCTCGCCCGGTGCCACCATGTCCACTTCGACCACCTTGCCATCGGGCAGCGTCAGCCGGCTCAACGTCACGTGGTAAGCGCTCGGGTTGTACACCTGCAGTGCCTGCCCTTCGGCACGCCACTGCAACCCAGCCGCCGTGTCACGCGCATGGCCAGGCAGGCCAGCCGGACGATAGAACAGCTTCACCCGCGTGCGGATGGCGAACTGCAGCAGGTTCTGGCCTTCCACCGCTTCGGGCTTGGGCGGAATATCCAGCAGGTTGAAGTACAGCAGCGACTCGCGGTCGCTGGGTAGCGCGGCCCCGGCCATTGGCGCATACGTCAGCCGGAACGCCTGTGCGTGGCCCGCCTCGATGCGGCGCGTGGTGGGTGTCAGCACGAACGGCAGTTTCTGGCTGCCGGCCTTGGCACTGGCATCGCCATCGTCCAGCCACACCTGGGCCAGGGCGACCTTGTCGCCGCGGTTGTTGGCGTTCACCGTTACCGCACCCTTGCTGCCGTCGTAGACCACGCGGGTGCCCTGCAGGGTCACCGCTGCTGCGGCAGGCAGCGCGGTGCCTGCGCAACCCAGCGCCAGGATCAATGCGTGTGCGCGAATGTTCATGGGGAATTCCTCAGGAAGAACCGCCCGGCAGCACGCCGCCGGGCGGGGTGCGCTTACTTGTAGACGATGTCCATCTGCGCGGTGGCGTTGGCCGAACCGGCTTCCAGGTCGCCGATGGCGCCGGTCTTGCTGTACCAGACGCTGTGCTTGATGGTCGCCGGTGCGGCGTCGGTCACGTTGACGAACTGGGTCGGGGCGTTGTTGATCTTCAACAGCGTATCGGTGGTGTCGTAGATCTTGTACGCCACACCTTTGGCGGCGCTGGTGGCGCTCAGTGCCAGGGCACCTTCGGCGGTGGCCGGGCCGCTGAACTTCACGGCCACATCGTGCGAGCCGGCCGCACCGGGGCAGGCCACGTCCACGTCCAGGTCGCGACGGCCGATACGATCGGCAGCCTTCAGGTCTTCCAGATCCATCTTGCCCATCGCCACGGCAACGCCGCCGTTGATGGTGGCGGTGCAGGTGGTTTCGACAATCTCGCCAGAGATGGTCAGGTCGGCGGCATTCACGGCCGGGGCGGCGGCCAGCAGGACGGCCAGGGCCATCGGGGTCTTCAGGTTCTTCATCGGTGTGCTCTTCTCTAGGTGATGGGAATCGGGAACGCTGCCGTAGCCAAGGTGGCAACAGCGAGGGTGTGCGGGTTCAAGGGGATGCCGGCTTGCGATGCAGGAATCGGCGCGTGGTTCTACGTGACTGTGGGTTCTCGCACCGGCGCATCATCCGGCAGCGCTGCTGCGCCATCCATGCAATAACTTGCAAAACGTCGTAGCAGCTCGGGTAGCACGGGACTTTGCAATAATTTGCATGTTCGGCAATGCCCCCGCCGCCTACGCTGCACGCCTCCCATCGCTACCGGGGCTGCACTGCGGCCACGCCCGACGCCATGCGCCTGTCTTCCTCAATCTGTTCCAGCGCTGCGCCTAGCTGCCTGCGACGCACCACGCTTGCAGCTGCCATTGCGACCATGCTGGTGCTCGCGGGCGTGTCTGTTGCGCATGCGCGCACCGGTGGCGAAGTCGAGTTCAGCGAAGGCTTCGCCACCGGCTTCGGCAGTGACGACCTGGCGCGCTTCAGTGTGGGCAACCCGGTGGAGCCCGGTCACTACAACGTCGATATCCATCTCAACGGCGAGTTCGTGCGCCGCGATGACATCGGACTTGTCGAATCCGATACGCCCTATGTTGCCAAGCCCTGCGTGCCCGCGCCGCTGCTGCTGGCGCTGGGGCTGAGCGATGCCGCGCGCGAAGCCGTGGACGCGGCCGACAACCCGCAGTGCGTCGATCTGCAGGCCGTCATCGACGGCGCACGCGTCACCTACGACGACAGCCAGTTGCGGCTGGATATCTCGCTGCCGCAGGTTGCGCTTCAACGCCAGGCGCGCGGCTATGTCGCGCCAGAACTGCGCGACCACGGCATCACCGCCGCGTTCTTCGGCTACACCGTCAACCACTACCGCAGCCAGGGGCAGCAGAACAGCTATGCGGGTATCACCAGCGGCGTGAACCTCGGCGCGTGGCGGCTGCGCCACCGCAGCTCCATCAGCCACAATGCGCAGGGCACGCACTTCAGCGCGCTCAACAGCTATCTGCAGCGCGATCTGCCGCGCTGGAACAGCCAGTTCACGCTGGGCCAGAGCAACACCGGTGGCGAGCTGTTCGACAGCGTCGGCTTCACCGGCGTGCGCGTGGCTACCGATGAACGCATGCTGCCTGATTCGCTGCGTGGCTATGCCCCGGTGGTGCGCGGTGTGGCGCAAAGCAATGCGCGGGTCACCATTCGCCAGAACGGCGCGGTGCTGTACGAAACCACGGTGGCGCCCGGCCCGTTCGCCATCGACGATCTCTACCCCAACGCCGGCAGTGGCGATCTGGAAGTGGCTGTCACCGAGGCCGACGGCCGCGAGGAACGCTTTACCGTCGCGTTCTCTGCCGTGCCGCAGGCGCTGCGCGAAGGCAGCCAGCGTTTCAGCATCACCGCCGGCGAGCTGCGCAACACGGGCCTGTACCAGCAGGCGCTGCGCTTCACCGAAGGCACCTATGCGCGCGGCGTCAGCAACCGTGTGACCCTGCTGGGCGGCGTGCAGGTGGCCGAGCACTACCAGGCCGGCCTGGCGGGCGCAGCGTTCAACACGCCGTTCGGCGCCATCGGTGCCGACGTCACCCATGCCCGCGCCAACGTGCCCGGCCTGCCCGCACAATCGGGCCGCAGCTACCGCCTCAACTACCAGCGCAGCGTGGCGCGTACCGGCACCAACCTGGGCCTGGCTGCGTACCGCTACAGCACCGAAGGCTTCCTCACTCTCACCGATGTCTCGCAGCTGTCGTTCGACCGGCCACAGGCGGCCGACGCGTTCGTGATGCGTACGCGCCAGCGCTTCCAGATGAACTTCTCGCAGCGCGTCGGCACGCGCGGCCAGCTGTACCTGGCCGGTGGCCACGTGACCTACTGGAATCGTGCCGGCAAGCACAACGATCTGCAGCTGGGCTTCCACAGCAGCTACCGCAGTGCCAACTACACGGTTTCCGCCACGCGCTACCGCATGGCGACCGGTGCGCCCGATACGCGCCTGTCGTTCATGCTCAGCCTGCCGCTGGGCCGCACGTCCAACGCACCGCGCGCCACCGCCATCTACAGCGACAGCCGCCTGGGCAGCCAGCAGCAGCTGGGCGTCAACGGCAACCTGGGCGAAGACCGCGCGCTGTCCTACAGCCTGTCGGGCAACCGCGGCCAGGGCGGCAGCGGCTACAACGCCTATGCCAGCTACCAGGGCAGCCGTGCCGATCTCAGCGCCGGTTACAGCCATGCCAATGGCAGCAGCAGCTTCAATGCCGGCGCCACCGGCAGCGTGGTGCTGCACGGCGGTGGCATCAACTTCGGCCCGGCGTTGGGTGACAGCTTCGCGCTGGTGGATGCGCAGGGCGCACAGGGTGCCACGGTGGGCAGCGGCCGCAACGTCACCGTGGCCGGCAATGGCTATGCCGTGCTGCCCTATACCAGCCCGTACCGCTGGAACCAGATCAACCTGGACACCGCGCACCTGCCGCTGGATGTGGAAGTACAGGCCAGCTCGCAGCGCGTGGCGCCCAGCGCCGGCAGCATCGTCAAGGTCAGTTTCCAGTCGCGCAATGAACGCCTGTGGCTGATCGACGCCAGCCATGCCGACGGCACCCCGCTGCCCTATGGTGCGCAGATCATGCACGCCGATGGCCGCACTTTGGGCCAGGTGGGGCAGGGCGGCGTGGTTGCTTTGCGCGGTCTGGAGCAGACCGGCTTCGTGCACGTGCAGACCGAGGACGGCATCGCTTGCCGCCTGCACTACGCCATGCCCGAAGCGCCGGATGCGCACGGCCAGTACTGGGCGCAGGCGCGGTGTGTGGCCATACCGCCGGAACTGCTGGCGGACGATCTTTCTTCCTCAGCTACGGGAGCGTCCCAATGAAGGCCCTGCACCTGGTGTTGGTTGCGCTGCTGTTCGGTGCCGCCACACGCGCCCACGCCGACTCGGCCACGCTTACGTTCACCGGCAACGTGTTGCCGGGAACTTGCACCGTGACGCCGAACGTGGCCGTCACACTGGACGACATCCAGCTCCCCGAGCTGCGCCCAGGGAACGTCAACCTCGACTATCAGAAGCCTGCGGTACTGCATTTCACCAATTGCGTAGGCGTGAGCACCGTTGAGGTGACCTTCGATGGCACGGCTGACCCCACGCAGGGAGGCCAGTGGAAAAACCTGGCCATGGGTGGTGCCGCCAATGTGGCCGTCATATTGCTGGAAGGCGCAAGCGGCAACACAACCCTGAGCAAGGGCATGAAGAGGATGGTCGCCATCGGCGGCGCAGCCACCGGTCGCCTGGATATGCGTACCAGCTACTACAACCACCCCGGAACCGTGCCGACGCCAGGTGATGTCACTGCGCAGATCACGGTGATCGCTGATTACAGATGAGGAATGCCTGCGCTGCGGCAGCGCGATCCACGGGCATCCCATCCAACGACCCTCTCTCTTCAACCTTTGGAGTCTCCCCATGAAAACCCAACCCATCATCCTGGCTGTGCTGATGCTTGCCGCTGTCGGCCAGGCCCATGCCGATTCGGCCACCATCGACGTGACCGGCAAGGTGTTGCCCGGCACCTGCACCATGGCCAACGTACCGGTCACGCTGGCCGACATCGATGCCACCGATCTGAAGACCGGGCATGACAATGGCCTGAAGCCAGCGGTGCTGAACTTCACCGGTTGCGTGGGCGTGACCAGCGTTGACCTGACCTTTGATGGCGCCGCCGACGCTGCACAGGATGGGCATTGGCTCAACCAGTCTACAGCCGGTGCAACCGGTGTGGCCGTGGCCCTGGTGGATGGCACCACCGGCAGCGTGTTCCTGAAAAAGGGCGACAAGAAGACCGTCACCATCAACGGCGCGGCCACCGGCAAGCTGGACATGCGTACTGGCTACTACCGCAAGGCAGGCACGCTGCTGAAAGCGGGCGACGTCAGTACGCAGATCACCGTGACAGCAGGTTACAGGTAACACAGGAGCCCAGCATGATGCGCCCAACAACCGGTGAACAGAGAAACGGCAAGGCGCTGGCAACCTGCCTGGGCCTTTTTCTCGCCGCCTTGGCAGCCCCTGCGCTGGCCTGCACCTCTTCTGGTGTGGGCACGGTGTACCTGACGGCAGACTTCAAGGCGTCCGATCCGCCGGGTCGAGTCGTGATTGTCAGTGGCCAGGCTACCTGGATGCGCGAATGCAGTATCACGCGTGCACATCCCATGGACGTCTCACTCGAGCCCAATGGGCTGACGCCGGTATCCACCATCGATTATGATGGAAAGACCTACGTGACCTATCAGCTGAGCGCAACGTCGCCGCTGTTCTTTTTCCCGGTCAATGTAAAGACCTCTGATCCAGGGGTTGGCGGCGGATACGAGCGCATTCCCGCCAGCGATCGTGCGGCGACGCCGGTCGTGTCCTACGCAACAGGGAGCGAGGAGTTGTTGACCTACCCGCACCTGGGTGTGGTGGCGCGCACGGGTATGCAGTCGGTACCGCAGACACTGCTGGGCGTGGAGGTAGTGCAGCACACGCAGTTTCCGCACTCCAACCGCCACACCGTCTTTGTCACGGTGAACGTTGAGCAACCCACCTGCGCGCTCCGCAGTGCAGGCTTCAGCCTTGCCGGAGTTTCAGCCGACGTGCTGGCCGCGCCGGGCAGCAGCAGCCGCGAACAGACCTTCCAGGTGGCCATGCGCTGCGATGCTGCAGGCGTACCGGTGAAGCTGACCCTGACCGACGCCAATGCGCCTGCGGCCACCGGCAGCCTGTTGACGCCCACGGCCAATGCCACCGCGCAGGGCGTGCAGGTGGAGCTGCTGCGTAACGGTGTACCGGTCGTGCTGGGGCAACAGTGGAACCACGGAGCGTCGAGCGCAGGTATGCAGAACATCGATCTGCAGGCGCGCTATACGCGTGTGCCTGGCAGCTTCAGCATTGGCGAAGTGGAAGGCCAGGCGGTGCTGACGGCGGATTACCGATGACGGCGCACGTGCGCGCGCGGCGCGCGAGAGGAACGTCTCTCATGAACATGACCCTCAATAATCGCCATGGTCGCGCAGCGGTGCTCGCCGCATTGGGTCTGTTGGCCTCGGCATCAGCGATGGCCTGCACCGGCCAGCACAACGCGGGCGGACCGGTGAACCTGGTGATTGATGCCTGGGATGATGTTGAGCAGGACAAGCTGATCGCGCCTTGGCAGCGCGGGGCAGGCGCCAATGCGCAGTTCCTGACGGGATGTGGCAACATGTCTGTTGTGCCGATGGATGTGATCTCCTCGATGCCGGAGCTGGAATTCGTCCGTAGCGTCATCGTGGAGGGCCAGACATATCCCGCCTTCGGGTTGATCGGGTATCCAGACTCTCCATTATTGATCTTCAAGCACCAGGTCTGGACCGCAGCGGGCAGCATTCGTGACGCGTATGTGCCGCTGGATGTACGAGGAACTACCCATTTTCCGTCCAAGCCGTTCGATACCAGTGGGCGTGGCTCGGATCTTTTGGTCGCTGCCATCTCACGGGGCGGCATCATGCAGCCGGTTCCCCCTACGTATGCGGGTACCGTTGCCGTCCAATCGCCGCTGTACCCGGCGTTCGTCAAGACAAGCAGCTTCACCGTCACCGCCAATCTGAAGGTGCCCACCTGCTCGTTTGCCGATACCGCCTTCACCCTGAAGGACGTAGCGGCCGCGGATCTGCCCGCAGCAGACACCGCCGCAGGCGAAAAGACCTTCAACGTGGTGATGGACTGTAACGGCCAGTTCCCGGTCACGATGAAACTGACCGATGCCAACGCAGCGGGCAACACCGGCAGCCGCCTGACGCCCACCGGCAATGCCACCGCGGGCAGCGTACGCGTGCAGTTGCTACGCGAGGGGGCGCCGGTGGTGCTGGGCCAGGCCTGGTCCATCGCGCAGAGTCAGATGGGCAACCAGAACATCGCGCTGTCGGCGCGCTACTACCGCGAAGCGGGCACGTTCCACAGCGGTGTAGTGGAAGGCCAGGCGGTGATCACCGCTACCTACCGCTGACTTGGCGCCGGTCACCTCCCATCGCTTACCTTTGAAGACGCCCCAATGAATCGCTCGCCATCGCCAAGCCGCCATCGCCTCTTCCTTGATCTCGCTGCAACCATGGCCCTGTGCGCCGTGACAGGCGGTGCATGGGCGTGCACCGCAACCGTAAACAGCAGCCTTGCACCGCATTTCCAGCAGGATGTCAGCTTTCCTGGTGCTGCGCTCCTTTCGGCAGTCGGACCAGAGTTCAAACTTACCGGATGCAATGCCAGCAGCATTCACGAGCTGACCATTCGCCGGGAAGGGCAGGGTCTGACCCCGGTATCCACAATTGTCTATGACGGCGCCACCTATGTGACCTACCAGACCAGCGATACCTCACCGCTGTACTTTTTCCATGCGCGCTCGACGAACTCTGGCGGTTTCCAGTTTGCTCTGAAGGATGGCGAGCCGCAGCCATTGCACATCCGTACGGTCAACGGCGGGCAGTTGATTGCGCATCCCTACATTGGTGTAGTCGCCCGAGCCGGAATGACCCATGCACCTTCCACGCCACTGGGGAAGTACGTGCTCGAGCACCCGCTGCTTGGCATTCGTGCCGAATCGACACTGTCGGCGTCGGTGACGATGCGCGTGGAGTCCTGTGCCCTGAACGATGCGCTCGTGTCGCTGCCGGATGTCGAGGCTGCCGATCTGGCAGCGGCTGGCAGTCATGCCCAGCAGACCGGGTTTAACGTGCGCATGACCTGCAGCTCGGCAGGCATCCCTCTGAGTTTCACGCTGACCGATGCGAACCAGGCCAGCAACACGGGTTCCCGGCTGGTACCCACGGCAGGCAGTACCGCCAAGGGTGTCAGCATCGAACTGTTGCGCGGTGGCACGCCTGTGGAGTTGCGTAAGACATGGAACCACGGATCTTCATCCGCGGGGGCACAGGACGTGCCGTTACAGGCACGCTACGCCCGCAGCAGCGGCGCACTGCAGCCGGGCAGTATCAGCGGGCAGGCGGTTCTGACGCTCGACTACCGGTGAGCCGAGCAGTCTGGGCTCTGTAGCGTTGAGCCATGCTCAGCGCTACAGAAGCGATTGCCCGGTGGAATCAGTCAGGCCGCGTAGACCTGCGTGTCCACATATTGCGGCAACCCATGGTAGGCCAGCAGCAGGCACGTTCCGCAATGGCTGCGGCACAGTGGCCGACTGCCGACTGCCGACTGCCGACTGCCGACTGCCGGCTGAACCGCACACTCAGCGCCGCGGCTTTTAAAACTTTTCGTATGGGAATTGCGGGTGGGCGGTGCGTTGAATGGCGGACGTCATTCCGCCGTCGCATGCATGCGGGCGGAGCCCACGGCCAACATGGAGCGCCGCCCATGCAGTTTCCGTTCAAACGTCTTACCCCCCTTATGCTGCTAGCCCTGCTTGCAGCCTGTTCGCCCTCCGCGCCAGAGGATGCCGCCGAGCTTCTACCGGTGCAGGTTCATACGCTGCAGCCCGAAGACGCCGCACTGCATGTAGTCCTTCCTGGCCGGGCCGTAGCCGCCCACGAAGCCGAGGTACGCCCGCAGGTGGATGGCATCGTGGCCAGGCGCCTGTTTGAAGAGGGCAGCGAGGTCCAGGCGGGGCAGCCGCTGTATCAGCTGGACGACATCACGCTGCGCGCGGGCCGGGATGAAGCCAAAGCGCGCTTGAACCACGCCTACGCCACCTGTGGCGCGGCCCGCGAGGAAGCCCGGCGCCTGGCGCAGCTGGCGGATTCGCAGCTGGTAAGCCAGCAGGACAAGGACCGCTCAGCGGCGGCCTACCAGCGCGCCGAGGCGGACATACAGATGGCGATGGCCTCGCTGCAGACCGCCAAGGTGGCGTTGGACCACGCGCGCATTGCCGCGCCCATCAGTGGCCGCATCGGACGTTCCAATGTGACCGAAGGCGCGCTGGTCACCTCGCACCAGCCCGAAGCGCTTGCCACGGTGCGCGGCTTGGACCCGATGTACGTGGATCTTTCGCAGTCTGCTGCCGAGTGGTTGCAGCTCAGCCGGGATATCGCCGATGGGCGGGTGACAGACAACCGGCAGCTGCCGGTGGATATCCAGCTGGAGGATGGCAGCCGCCTGCAGCAGACCGGCACCCTGCAGTTCTCCGATGTGAGCGTGGACCCGGCCACGGGCACATACGCGCTGCGGGTCCGTGTCGCCAATCCGGATGGCGTTCTGCTGCCGGGCATGTACGTATCGGCTTCCATTGGCGCGGGCGTGCGCCGCGATGCGCTGCTGGTGCCGATGCAGGCCGTCTCGCGCGATGCCACCGGCAGGACGCACGTCATGGTGGTGGACGGTGAGGGCACGGTCGCCAACCGTGCCGTCCAGCTGGGCCGGGCGCTGGGCGAGCGCTGGCTGGTGGATGACGGCCTGCAGGCCGGCGAACGCGTGGTGGTGCAGGGCCAGCACAAGCTGCAGCCGGGCAGCCGCATCGCTCCGGTGGAATGGAGCGCAGCTGCGGCGGGCACGACGGCCGTCGCATCCGCTGCCAGGGAGGGCTGATGGCGCGCTTCTTCATCGATCGTCCCATCTTTGCCTGGGTCATCGCGCTGCTGATCATGCTGGTGGGCGGCTTGGCCCTGGTGCGCATGCCGGTCGCGATGTACCCCGACGTGGCACCGCCCACCATCACCATCACCGGCATCTACCCCGGTGCGTCAGCCAGCGTCATCGAGGAAACCGTGGTGCAGGTGGTGGAGCAGCAGTTGGCGGGGCTGGACGGCATGCTGCACTTCTCCTCGCAGAGCTGCTCGTACGGCGGCTACGCGATGATCAACGTGGTCTTCAGGAACGGCATCGACCTGGACCAGGCGCAGACCCAGGTGCAGGGCCGGGTGCAGCTGGCCATGCCGTCGCTGCCCGAGGCGCTGCAACGCCGCGGGTTGGCCGTGACCAAGTCCAACGGCGGCTACCTGCAGATGCTGGCCTTCGTCTCTGAAGACGGGCGGATGAATGAAGCCGACGTCTCGGATTACGTAGGTTCCACCGTGGCCGACGCCATCCGGCGGGTGCCCGGGGTGGGGCAGGTGCGTGAGTTTGGCGGCAAGTACGCGATGCGTATCTGGCTGGACCCGGTGAAGATGGACCGCTACCAGTTGTCCGTTGATGAGCTGGTCAGCGCCATCGGCGCGGAGAACCTGCAGGTGCCGCTGGGCGAGGTCGGCGGCGCGCCTGCCGTGCAGGAGCAGCAGTTGAGCGCGTTCATTGAAGGTGCCTCGCCCAAGCGCACGGCGGCCGAGTTTGCCCAGGTAGTCATCCGCAGCAAAGAGCACGGTGGCATGCTGCGGCTGGGCGATGTGGCGCGCATCGAACTGGGGGCGGAAAGCTACGACTTCGGCAACCGCCTGAACGGCAAGCCCGCCGCGGGCATCGGCATTTCGCTTGCGCCGGGGGCCAACGCGCTTGAGACCCGCGCGGCCATCGACAAAGCGGTGGAAGCACTGGGCCCGGGCATGCCGGCGGGGGTGAAAGCGGTTGTTCCGTACGACACGACGCCCTTTGTGCGGCTGTCCATCAAGGGCGTGGTCAAGACCCTGCTGGAAGCGGTGGTGCTGGTGTTCGTGGTGATGTACCTGTTCCTGCAGAACCTGCGGGCGACACTCATCCCTACCATTGCCGTGCCGGTGGTGTTGTTGGGCACCTTCGGCATTCTGGCGTTCCTCGGCTTCTCGGTGAACATGCTGACGATGTTCGCCATGGTGTTGGCCATCGGCCTGCTGGTGGACGATGCCATCGTGGTGGTGGAGAACGTCGAGCGGACCATGGCCGAGGAGGGGCTCTCCGCCCGCGATGCCACGCGCAAATCAATGGACCAGATCACCGGCGCGCTGGTGGGCATCGGGGTGGTGCTGTCGGCCGTGTTCGTGCCGATGGCCTTCATGCAGGGCGCCACGGGTGTCATCTACCGGCAGTTCACCGCCACGCTGGTCTCTGCCATGGCGCTGTCGGTCATCGTGGCGATCATCCTCACCCCGGCCCTCTGCGCCACGTTGCTGAAGCCCGCTGCCCACGGCAGCGGGCACGCCGCGCAGGCGGGCGTGCTTGGGCGGTTGTTCGGCGCCTTCAACCGGCGGTTCGACAGCGCAAGTGCGGTGTACCAGCGCGGCGTCGGGGCAGTCCTTGCCCGGCCGCGGCGCTTCCTGCTGACGTTCCTGGCACTGGGCGCGGTGATGGCCGTGCTGTTCGTGCGCCTGCCCAGCTCGTTCCTGCCCAACGAAGACCAGGGCACGCTGGTGGTGCTGGTACAGACGCCGGTGGGTTCCACGCTTTCGCGAACCCAGGACGCGCTCGCGTTCGTGGAGAACTACTTCCTGCAGGAAGACCCCGTGGTCGAATCGATGTTCACCATTGCCGGCTACAACTACTCCGGCATGGGGCAGAACTCGGGCTTGGCCTTCCTGCGTTTGAAGGACTGGTCGGAGCGACCGGCGGCAGATTCGGCCGACGCCATTGTGGCCCGCGCGTCGAAGGCATTGGCCAGGCACGGTGATGCCAGCATGTACGTGCTTTCGCCGCCGCCCGTGCCCGGCCTGGGCGAGGTCTCCGGTTTCAGCTTCTTCCTGAAGGATGACGCGGGGCATGGGCATGCGGCGCTGGCGGCGGCGCGCGATCAGCTGCTCGCCGCCACCGCAGAGAATCCAGCGCTGGCCCGGATGCGCGCCAACGGCATGGCAGACGCGCCCACCCTGAGGATCGACGTGGACACCGCCCGTGCGCGTTCCCACGGATTGGACCCGGCCAACGCACTGGGCACCCTCAGTGCGGCGTGGGGCGGGCGCTACGTGGCCGACTTCGTGGACCGTGGCCGCACCAAGCGCGTGTATGTGCAGGCCGACGCGCCCTTCCGCATGAAGAAGGACGATCTGAACCTGTGGTCGGTGAAGAACGCGCAGGGCAGCATGGTGCCCTTCGCATCGTTTGCGCGCGCGGACTGGTCGCACGCATCGCCACGTCTGGAGCGGCAGAGTGGTGTGTCCGCCATGGAGATACAGGGTGAGCCGGCGCCGGGCGTTGCATCGGGGCGGGCGATGGCGGAAATCGAGCGGTTGGCGGCAGACCTGCCCGCAGGGTTCAGCCTGGAGTGGACCGGCGCGGCGGTGCAGGAGCAGGAGTCGCGATCTCAGGCGTTGCTGCTTTTCGTGCTGTCCATCGTGGTCGTGTTCCTCTGCCTTGCTGCGCTGTACGAAAGCTGGGCGGTACCAACGGCGGTGCTGCTGGTGGCGCCACTGGGCATCCTCGGGGCCGTCCTGGCCAACACGGTTGCCGGGCTGGAACGCGACATCTACTTCCAGGTGGCCATGCTCACCACGGTGGGCCTGACCAGCAAGAACGCCATCCTCATCGTCGCTTTTGCGCGGGAGCACCTGCAGAACGGCGCCGCGCTGATCGACGCCACGCTGCATGCCGTGCGCGACCGCCTGCGGCCGATCATCATGACCTCGCTGGCCTTCGGGCTGGGCGTGCTGCCGCTGGTGCTGGCCAGCGGTGCAGGATCGGGCGCGCAGCGGGCCATCGGCACCGGCGTGCTGGGCGGCATGCTGGTGGGCACCTTGCTGGGGCTGGTGTTCGTGCCGCTGTTCTTCGTGATCGTCATGCGCACGTTCGGCCGTCGATAGCACCGCCCCGCTGTAGCGCCGAGCGTAGGCTCGGCGCTATAGGAATCTACGGGTAGCGCCGGGCCACGCCCGGCGGAATGCCTCAGGCCACGTGCACCTGCTCGTCCACATATTCAGACAACCCACGGCACGCCAGCAGCAGGCCCTCGCGCACGTCGTTGCCTATCTGCTGCGCCTCATCGCCATCCTCGCGCACGCGCTCACTGGCGTGCAGCAGTTCCAGCAGTACGGTCAGCCCGGCGTTTGCCCGGTTGATGCGCGCCAGCGCCATGCACTGGCCGGTGGTGCGCCCTTTGCGCCGCAGCGGCTGGCCATCGGCGCCTTCCACCTGGCGGATGCGTTGCAGGCTGCCGAGCAGGGTGATGCCTTCTGCGGGCTGTTAGGCGGCAAGTGTGGTCTCCAGCGGCTGGGCGAGTTCATCGGGCAGCGTGTTGGCGGCTTCGCCGAGGGTGGCGAACAGATGCGGGTAACGATGCGCGTTCATGGCGGCTTCCTTATGCATGCGGCAAAGAAGCCACCCTGCTTAACAGCAAGGGTGGCGGACGGTACGTGGTTCCAATACCGGAGGTAACACCAGTGAAACGCCGGCGGGCACGAGGCCCCCACGCACCGCCCGCCATAGATGCGCGGGCAGAATGCCTGCCGGCGCCACCCACAGGGATGAGCGACGCCGGCAGACAAGCGTAACTGGTGTTACCTAACGGGATTGGAAGCCCGTGCCACCCGTTTTCGGTGGCCGTCCATCATTTGCATGCAGCGCCCATGCTGCCAATGAGAAAAGTTGGAAAGTAGAAAAAGTACGAATGTTTGCGGCGACGTGGTGAAAGCCGTCAACGCGTGCAGATCGCGACATTCTCTGTAGAGCCGAGCCTATGCTCGGCTGCTTCATCACGGTAGAGTCGAGCTTGCTCGACTGCGGCCGGACAGTCGAGCAAGCTCGACTCTACAGAAAGAAAAACGGCGCCGGATTGCTCCGGCGCCGTTTCAGTTCTGCCTTACCACTTGTACGCCACACTCAGGTTGGCGGTGGTTTCGCGGTACCCATGGTCACCGCGCATCACGCCCAGCCCAGCCCAGGCACTCAACCCGGAACGGAAGTCCACGCGCGCACCGGCATTCAGCTCGTAGCGGTTGCGCGGCACGCTGGCCTTCAGCGCTTCATCGTCAAAGGCCATGCCGTTGCTGGCGCCATCGCGGTACCAGTTGGCCACCACATACGGGCTGACCGACGCACCGGCGGTGCTGTGACCTTCGCCTTGCAAACGCAGGCCAGCGCGGCCGGACAGGCCACTGTCGCCCAGGCTGCGCACCACGGTGCCGTTGGCTTCGGTGTGGCGGTCGATGTTGGCATCGGTGTAGACCAGCTGCAGTTCCGGCTGCAGGTGCAGCGTGGTGTTGCCGATCTGGCCAACGCCGATGCGGTAACCGGCTTCCAGCGAGCTCTGCCAGATGTCCGAGTCGTAGCGCTCTTCGGCCAGGCCTTCGCCCTGCACGCGGTTGCGGAACTGGCCGCGCTGCACGCTGGCATCCACATACAGCGCATCGGTGCTCCAGCTGCTGTACACGCCCAGCGCGCCGCCGTTGACCTTGCCCTTGGCGCTGTAGCCGGTCAGCAGCGAACGCGAGGTGGCGCTGGACTGGGCCAGCGTGCCCATCACGCCCACGCGGCCGCGGCCCTCGGCGAACACGCCCAGGTCGGCACCCAGCTGCACGCGCGAGCGGTCCACGCGCAGGTCCAGCTGGTCTTCCACCGCCGACAGCTTGCTCTGGTTGGCGTCCACGCGGGCCCAGCCACGCACGCCGTCCTCAGCGGCCATGCTGCCGCCCTGGCGGTCGCGCCAGGAGTGGCGCAGCAGCTGGTCCATCGCGAACTGGTTGGCCAGGTACGCGCCGGCTTCCGGGCGCAGTACCGGGGTCGGGTCCACCGGATCAACCGGGTCCACCGGGTCGATCGGCTGGCATTCCGGCAGGGTCGGGTCCACCACGCACGGGTCCGGCACGGTGGCCAGTTCCGAGCGCAGGTACCAGCCGCCATTGGTGGCATCCTTGAACAGGAAGTACTCGTACTGCCCACCCACGGCGCGGCCCTGCAGGTCGAACTGGCCGTTGGACGCGCCGCCCACGCGGATCAGCTCGATGCCCTTGTCGGTCTTGGCGCCGGCGCCGCCGGCGTTGAGCACACGCACGTTGGCCTGGCCGCTGGTGTCGCCGCTCACGATCAGCTTGTCGGTGGCCGAGGTGTCATCGCCCAGCTGGGTGTTGAACAGGAGGGTGCCGCCGTTACCGGTGAAGGTGTCCACGTTGAGCGTGTTGAAGGTGCTGCCATTGCCCAGCGCGACGGTGCCGGTGTTGCCCAGGGTGAGGGCGCCAACGTTGCTGTCGCCGGTCAGCAGCCAGGTGGCATCGCTGTCGATGCTGGCGCTGGTGACGTTGAAGAAGCGGCCATCAATCTGCGCCTTGTTGCGCAGGACGGCATCCAGCGCGCCGTTGGGTACGGTGCTGGTGTCCAGGGTGACATTGCCGGCCAGCCGCGAGTCCTCCACGGTGAAATTGACGCGGGTGTCGCCATTGCTGATGGTGGTCTCACTGTAACTGCGGACCAGCAGCAGGTTGCCGTCACCGCCACTCAGCTGCGCGCCGTTGGCGATGTCGATCTCGTAAAGACCATCGCGGTTGCCGCGCGGCGCAACGCGGATGGCTGCGCCACGGCCCGATTGCAGAACGCTGCCATCCACCCGCAGTTGCAGCAGAGGAGTGCCGGAAAATTCACTGGAAAAGAGAAGCGCGCCAATGTTGTCCGCGACGATGTGGCTGCCATTACGTACGTCCATCTGCCCCTGCCACATGCGGATGCCCAGGCCGCTGGTGATGGAGCTTGCTGCGGGGTTGTCCTCCACGCGGATGCTCACGCCGTCCAGCGTCATTGACGCGCGCGAGATGGGCGGCAGGGCGCCGGCCGAGGCAATCATCAGTTCCACACCCGTGGTGGAGTTGCGGCCTGAAGGCGGCGCAGTCACCACGATGCGGCCACCGGTGATGAGGGCCGTGGCGTTGTCGTCCAGACGTACGCCGCCGCCCAGGAAGTCGGTGTTGTTGGCGACCAGTAAGCTGTTGCCACTATTGAACACGGCATTCTGCGCCGACCCCGGACGGATGACGGCTGATTCCAGGCGCACCTGCGATGTATCGCCTGCCTCGATGAAGTTGCTGCTGGCGCCGGTTACCGTCAGCAGCGAGCCGTTGCGGAGCTGCCAGCTCTCCACCGGATCACCGGCCACGACATGTCGGGTCTGGTTATCCAGCACTTCGGCCGAGGCCAGTGCGGGCGACGCGGCCAAGGCTGCCATCAAGCACTGGCGGAGCAGGCAGGGGGTAGGGATGCGGTTCATGCGGATATCTCTCTCTATCTCTATTGGAAGGGAGGCATGCGTGGCAATCACCGAGTCGGCGAGACGACCCTGAATGGGAGTCTGCGGCAAAATCGTGCGAAGTGCGAACGCGGTGGTCGTTTCTGGCCTGTAGTTTCCCCTCACTCCGTGCCCACCCCAATACAACATGTTGTAAAGCGGGTTTGACCCTCGAGGGACAGTTGTGCACGGTTAATAACTGCTGTAGGACCGCGACATTGCGTCGCAGGCGGACTGCAATGGATTTGATTTTCCACCGCGGCTTCCCGGCCGAGCATGGCCCTCCCTTATGGAAAGGAGAGAGCCATGAAGTTTCCCCCCCTTCGCCAGCACCGCCTGGTATTGGCAATGACCGTCACGCTATTGGCCTCGCAGCCGGCCACCGCACAGCGGGTCATTGCAGACGGTGGCGAACAGACCCCCGTCGCAGGCGACTACCGCACCACCGAGCCGGTACTGCCGGGTGACCCGGCGGGGCACGCGTTCTACGCCATCAACGGCGGCCGCATTCTGCCCACCGGCCCGGTCAACCTGTTCACCGAGGGCGCGCGTGCGCACGCGGCCCACGCGGAAGGCGCCGGAAGTTACCTGCAGTTGCACGGTGGCTCGGTCAACACAGCCGGCAGCGGTGCAGCGGGACTGTCAGTGGCGTCCGGTGCGGCACTGAGCGCCACGGGCGTGAGCATCACGACCACCGGCAACAGCGCGCATGGGGTGATCATCGCCGACGGCAGCGCCGCGCTGAAAGATGTGCACATCCAGACCAACGGCGATGGCGTCCGCTTGACCGGAGCGGGCAGCCTTGAAATGCAGGGCGGCCAGATTGATGTACGGCGCGCTGGTGCGCATGGCGTGTATGCCAATGCAGGCACCGCGCAGTTGACCGGTACCACCATCAATCTGCACGGCGCCAACAGCACCGGCGTGATGGCCACCGGTACGGGTCAGGCGTTCCTGCAGGATACTTCGCTGTCGGGTGATGCCTACGGTGCAACGGGCGTGACTGCCCAGACCGGCGCATCGGCGCACCTGCACAACGTGCAGATCGCGTTGGGTGGCAGTGATGCCGTCGGTGTGGCGCTGGGTGGGGAAGTGGACATTGTCGTCAGCCGCATCCATGTGGCCGAAGGGCGCGCTGTTTCGCAGACCGGTGGCACGTTGCGCGTGCGCGACAGCGAGCTGATGGGCGAGACTGCGCTGCGGTTGATGCGTGACAGCAAGGTAGCCATCGCCAGCAGCGCGGTGACCGGTCGAACCATGGCGCTGTTCATCAACGGGCCGGACGCCGAGGTGGACATTGAGGGCAGCGTGATCAGCAGCGAGGACGGCATTGCCGTCTGGATGCCGAACCGCGGCAACCTGCTGGTGCGCGACAGCGAAGTGCGCGCGAACGGAACCGGCGGCCATGCCATTGAGGCCCGTGCAGGCCACGTGGCGCTGGCAGGTAGCCGGGTTGCCACGCAGGGGCGCAGTGCGTTTGCCCTGGTGGCGCAGGACGATGCAAGCAACCGCCCCCTGATCGAGGCAGTGAATACACAGATTGAAACGCGCGGTGATGATGCCTACGCGATCATCGCCCGAAGCGGCGGCAGCGTGCGGCTGCAGGGCAGCGCAGTGCTCACCACGGGAGAGCGTTCGCATGGGCTCATCACCGGCGGAGCCGGCGAGACCGCTCTGCTCAATACGAACGTGCGCACCGAAGGAGAAGCCGCCTGGGCTGCAGTGGTCAATGACAACGGCAAGCTGTCCATCGACGGCGGCTCGCTGGTGAGCGCGCAGCACGGTGGCGTGTGGGTGCGCAGCAGCCGCGACCCGGGTTTGACCTTGAGCAACGGCGCGGTGGTGTCCGGCGGCAATGGCATCGGCGTGGCATTGGACGCCGCGGTGGCCGGTCGCTTCAATGTGACGCTGGACGGCGGCTCGCAGATGATCGGCGACATCGTCATCACCCCCGAAGACGAGGACGCCGGCCTGGTGCCGCAGTCGGAGGTGCACGTGCTGCTGAGCGGCGGTGCGCTGTGGCAGGGCAGCTCGCAACTGGTGCAGGGCATGGCGCTGGACGGTGGCAGCCAGTGGACGCTGACCGGCGATGCCCGCGTGCAGGATCTAGCCGTGCGCGACAGCGTGGTGGCGCTGTCTGATGGCAGTGGTCGCTTCAACGTTCTGACCGTAGACGGCGATCTGCACAGCGAAGGGTCCACCTTCCTGTTCAACGGGGCGCTGGCCGGTGACACCTCGGATATCGACCGCCTGCATGTGCGTGGCGATGCCAGCGGCGATGCGTCCATTGTGGTGAACAATATCGGTGGCGTGGGTGCGGCCACCTTCGATGGCATTCAGTTGATCCGCATCGACGGCGCGTCGCTGGCGGATTATTCGCTGGCCGGGCGTGCGGTGGGCGGCGCCTACGAGTACTTCCTGTTCAAGGGCGGCCTGTTGGACCCCAACGATGGCAACTGGTACCTGCGTTCGCAGTGGTCCGATATCTGCGAGGAGGACCCGAATGCGCCGGGCTGTGTGGTGGACCCGGTAGATCCCATTGATCCGATCGACCCGGTTGACCCGGTTGACCCGGTTGACCCGATCGACCCGGTTGACCCGATCGACCCGGTCACGCCGCCGCCGGTGCTGCGCCCTGAAGCAGGTGCCTACCTGGCCAACCAGTCGGCAGCAGTGAACATGTTTGCGCACCGCCTGGGCGACCGCATGGGGGCCATTGCGATGGGCGATGAGCGTGCCGCTTGGGCGCGGGTGGGCCGCAGCACTGCCGACTTCACTGCCGTGGGCAACCAGCTGGCCGTGGATGGCAACACCTCGGTGCTGCAGATCGGCAGCGACGTGCTGCGGCGGGGTAATGCTGCGTTCGGCGTGATGCTGGGTAGCGGCCGCGCCGACAACACCGTGGTATCGCGCCTGACCGGTTACAGCGCCAAGGGGCGCGTGCAGGGCACTGCGGTGGGCCTGTACGGCACCTGGCTGCAGCAGGCCGATGGCACCGAAGGCGCCTACGTGGATGCGCAGCTGCAGTACGGCCGCTTCAGCAACCGGGTGCAGGGTGTTGCGCTTGCACGTGAAGCGTACGACTCGCGCACGCGCAGCGGCTCGCTGGAGGGCGGCTACACATTCGCTGTGTGGCAGGGCGCATCCAGCAACCTGTATGTGCAGCCGCAGGTGCAACTGACCTATACCGATTACGACGCCGATCGACACGTGGAAAGTAATGGCACGGTCGTGGATGGCGCAGAGGCAGGCGGGCTGGCCGGACGCGTGGGTGTGCGCGCGTTCGGCCGGCGCGCAGGCATGGGCACGGTGGTGCAGCCCTATCTGGGCGTGAACTGGCTGCGCAGCAGCGGCCGCAACGCCATTGATTTCCGTGCTGAGACGCTGCGCGCGGATATGCCGCGCAACCGCTATGAAGTGCAGGCCGGTGCCGAGCTGAAGATCAGCCAGCGCCTGGACGCATGGGGCGGCCTGGGCGTGGAGCGGGGCGATCACGGCTACCGCAATGTGAGCGGCCAGGTGGGTCTTCGCCTGGGCTGGTAAGTGAAGAAGGCGGGGTCAGATCGCAATAGGATCTGACCCTCGCCGGTAGCGCCGGGCCATGCCCGGCGGAATGCCTCAGGCGGCCTGCACCTGCTCGTCCACATACTCGGACAACCCACGGCAGGCCAGCAGCAGGCCCTCGCGCACGTCGTTGCCGATCTGCTGCGCCTCATCGCCATCCTCGCGCACGCGCTCGCTGGCATGCAGCAGTTCCAGCAGTACGGTCAGACCGGCATTCGCCCGGTTGATGCGCGCCAGCGCCATGCACTGGGCCGTGCTGCGCCCTTTGCGCCGCAGCGGCTGGCCATCGGCGGCGTCCACCTGGCGGATGCGCTGCAGGCTGCCCAGCAGGGTGATGCCCTCCTGCTGGGCGGAGAGGGTGGTTTCCAGCGGCCGGGCGAGTTCATCGGGCAGCGTGTTGGCGGCTTCGCCCAGGGTGGCGAAGAGGTAGGGGTAACGTGTAGTGCTCATGACGGCTTCCTTATGCATGTAGCGAAGAAGCCGCCCTGCTTGACGGCGAGGGCGGCGGACGGTGCGTGGTTGCAATACCGGTGAAAAACGTAGCGAAACGCCGGCGGGCCGAAGCCCCCACGCACCGCCCGCCATGGAGGCGGGGGCAGAATGCCTGCCGGCGCCACCCACAGGGGATGGGCGACGCCGGCAGACAAGCGTAACTACGTTTATCAGACGGGATTGCAAGCCCGTGCCACCCGTTTTCGGTGGCGGTACATGATTCGCATTGGGCACCCGTGCTGCCAATGAGGAAAATTTCAAAATAGAAAAAGTACGAATATTTGCAGCGACGTTGCGAAAGCCGTCGATGCGTGCAGATTGCGACAAACCTGTAGCGCCGAGCCCATGCTCGGCTCGTCGCACGCAGCCGAGCATAGGCTCGGCGCTACAGAAGCAATGAGTGGCGCCAAATGCGTCAATCGGCGCCGCACATACCGCGACGATAATTCCGGAACTGCGCCCCAGAAGGGGAATATCCAAGTAGTTGCATTGAATTATCGTGGGACTGGGAACAAGGTTGCAGCACCGCTGAGACGTGCCTAGGGAGAGCGCCGTGTACAGAGTTGTCGTTGCTGATGATCACCCTGCCGCGCGTCTTGGAATGAAACTGGTTGCAGAGATCTGGGGGCGGTGCGATGTGGTCGCAGAGGTCGCAAACGGCCGGGATCTGGTCGAGGCCATCGAGGCGGAATCTGCGGATCTGGTCATCACTGACCTCAGCATGGCGCAGGCGGGATCCACCGACGGCCTGGCGCTGATCAAGCTGCTCAGGCGCCGCTACCCAAGGGTCAGAGTGGTGGTAATGACGATTTCCGGTAGCGCGGTAATCGTCGATGCCCTGGTCGGGCTGGGCGTCAGTGGCGTGGTGTCCAAGCGCGACGAGGTTGACGAGCTGCTCGAGGCGCTGCGCAATGTGGAACGCGCCGGTACGCATGTCGGAAAAAGTTTCCAGGGTGAAGACCTGATCCCAGAGGTCACTCTTCCCGAAGCGGAGTTGACCAAGGCCGAGATCGACGTGCTCAGGCAGCTCGCAAACAACCTTTCGGTCACGGCCATTGCCGCGCGCAGCTCGCGCAGCGTGGCGACCATCAGCAAGCAGAAGACCAGTGCGATGAAGAAGCTGGGCCTGGTGGACACCATGCAGCTCTATACCTATCTGAGATCGCTGCGAGGGGGCGTCCGCACCGGCTGACTGCCGTGCCGGCAGCGGTGACCGTCCAACTACCCCAGCAAGGAGAACACTGGCTTGACCCGGAGACTTGTGGCGGCGCTTGCTGCCCTGTTCCTGTTGTGCGTGCTTGCACCACCTGCGGGTGCGCGCGGGGAAGAACCCTCTGCTGCCGGCGGCCACGCCTCTTCGGCCCTACACCTCAGCCCTGCCCAACAGCGGTTCATCGCCGAACGGCCGGTGGCGGTGGTGGGGTTCGTGGGGAACTGGCCTCCGTTCGAAATGGCGGAAGACGGTCAGCCCGCGGGGCTCTCGCCGGAGTTGCTTGCCGATCTGGCGAAGCGGTTGGGGCTGACGCTTCGCTTCGAGCGGTTCAGTGGTTTCCAGGAACTTCTGGCTGCCGCCTGCTCAGGCCGCGTCGACGTGCTGATGAACGTCTCGCTGAGCGCCGGCCGCACCCGCTGCCTGGTCTATACGGACCCCTATGCAGAGGCCCCGGTCGGGCTGATCGCGTACCCCCATGATCCGCAGCTGCGCGCCGACCCCGCGCTGGTGGGCGTGCGTCTGGTGACCACGGCGGGTGCTGCAACGGAAGAGTATGCGAGGAAGCGGTTCCCCCAGGCTGTGCACATCGGCGTTTCAGCGCCCCTGGAGGCGATGGAACTGGTTGCCGAGGGAAGCGCTGATGTATTCCTGGGCGACGCGCAGGTGGCAACGCGCCTGCTGCAGAACCCGCGCTTCCAGGCGTTGGCGCTGGTGCGGCCGAGTGGGCTGCCGAACGATCTGCTGCACTTTGCGGTGCCCAATGCGAAGCAGCCGCTGGTGGAGGCCTTGAATGAGGCGCTCGGTTCGCTCAGCGCCGCCGAGCGGCAGGCGTACCGCGACCGCTGGCTGGCCCCGCTTGCCTGGAACGAACGGGGCGAATTCGCCTTGAGTGCCGAGGAAGAGCAGGCGATGCGCCACACGTTGCGCGTGGGCTGGCCCAGCGATTTCGCGCCGATTGCGTTCGCCGACAGGAGCGGGCGCCCCTCGGGGCTGGCCAGCGAATACCTTCGCAAGCTGCGGGTGATCGGCGCTCAGTTCAGCCCGGTGCAGCCGGCGCCGTGGAAGAGCATCCGCGAGGCGATCCGCGAGGAGGCCGTGGACGTGGTGGTGGCCGTGCCGCGCGATGGCACGTGGTTTGGCGGGGATTGGATCTACAGCCAGCCCTTTGCAACGGTCGCCAACGTGGTGGTTGCTGCACGGGATGGGGCCGATATCCGTTCGCTGGGCGATCTGAACGGGTTGCGCGTTGCGTCGTCCGACCCGGAGCGGCTTGCGGGGTATGTGCAGTCGGTCGCACCACGGGCGCGGGTGGTGCCGGTGCCGAGTACGGAGCGCGGCCTTCAGGACGTCGTTGCGGGGCGTGTGGATGTCTATGTCGGCAACCTGGCCGCCATCGACGCGGTGATCCGCGCCCGGCATTCGGGGCAACTGGAGGTGGTGGCCACGACCGGGCTCTCCGACGAGCTGAGTTTCGCGGTACAGCGCCAGCATGCGCCGTTGGTGACGGTGATGGATCGCATGCTGTCGCAGATGGATCCCGGCGAGAAGCAGGATCTGCGCAGCAAGTGGATTGCAGTGAGCTACGGCAACGGGGTGGACTGGGCCACGCTCTGGCGCTGGCTGGCACCGGTGCTTGGCATCCTGCTGACCGCCATCCTGGTGCAGGGCTGGAACCAGGTGCGGCTTGCACGCGAGGTGCGGCGGCGCAAGGACACCGAGGTCGAACTGGAGCGGGCGCGGGCGCTGGCGGAACGGGCGGCCGAGGCGAAGGCCGGATTCCTGGCGACGATGAGCCACGAGATCCGCACCCCGATGAGCGCCATCATGGGCATGGTCGAAATTCTGGATGGCACGGAGCTGACGCCGGACCAGACGGACATCCTGGCCATCGTCGGCGAGGCCACCCGCACCCTGCGGCTGCTGCTGGACGATGTGCTGGATGTTTCGCGGCTGGAGGGCGGTGGCATGCAGCTCAATCCGGCCGCGACCGATGTGACCGCGCTGATGTCGGGCATCGGTGAGCTGATGGAGCCTGACATCTGGCGCAAGGGCGTTGAGCTCAACATCCGGATTGATCGTGATCTTGCGCCGGTGTACCTGCTGGATGAACTGAGGCTGCGCCAGATTCTGTTGAACCTGGTGGGCAATGCCACGAAGTTCACGGCGCAGGGTTCGATTGACCTGTCCGTTGACGTGCTTGCGCCGAAGCCCGGGGAAGCGACGCAGCGGCTGCGTTTTGCCGTTGCCGATACCGGCATCGGCATGAGCGCCGAACAGTTGCAGGGTGTGCTGGAACCCTTCGTGCAGGCAACCGCTGCCACTGCACGGGAGCACGGTGGCACCGGCCTGGGCCTGGCGATCGTAAAGGGACTGGTCGAGTTGATGGGCGGAACCGTGGTCATCAGCAGTGCGCTCGGCCGCGGCACCGAGGTGAGCTTCGTCCTGGAGGCGCCGCTGGCACAGCGGCAGGCCGGAGAGCATGCGGAGGAGGCGACGCCGCCCATGCCCCGCCGCTGGCGCGTGCTGGTGGCCGAAGACGATGCCGCGAACCGGCTGATGATGCAGTACCGGCTGGATATCCTGGGCCAGGACGTTGTTGTGGCCGCCGACGGTGCACAGGCATTGGAGAAGCTGAAGCGCGCGGGCGACATTGATCTGCTGCTGACCGATTGCCAGATGGCCGGCATGGATGGCTATGCGCTGATGCGGGCCGTGCGCGGGTCGGACGATGCAGCCATGGCGCGGCTGCCGATGGTGGCGATGACGGCCAGCACGTCCGACGCGGTCATGCAGGCATGCACCTCGGCCGGGGCGGACGGTGTGCTGCTGAAGCCGTTTGATATCGCGGCGCTTCGTTCCACGATGATGCTGCTTCTGGGGGGCGAGGAGGCTGGGCCGCCATCGGGCTCGGTGCCATCCTTCGAAGGGCGAGCCTGCGACACGGGTGCCCCGGACGCGCTGCAGGCGGTGGCGGACCACGCCTGGCAGGCGCTCTGCCGCCAGTTGGGGGGGCGCGGCGGTGGCCGTGCAGATGGTCGATGTTCTCGCCGTCGCGTTCGGTGAGGATGCGCCCGCCCTTCGGCAGGCACTGTTGGCGGGGGAGGCCGGGGAGGTGCGCCGGCGCATCCACCGCATCACCGGTGGGCTGGCGGTGACCGGTCTGATTGCGTTGGCCGACGAAGGAAAACGGCTTGAGGAGGCGTACAACGGCGGCTGCGCGCTGCACCCGCAGGTAGAGCACTTCCTGCAGGCGGCGGGTGCCGCGATTGCGCAGTTGTTGGTGTGCGCGCGTGCGTCACTGCACGCGCCAGCCCCGCTGTGACGGAGCCGGCGCGCGTCTGGCAGGTGCCTCAGGGTTCCTGGTAGCCGCGCTCGTCGTAGCCGCCATAGACCAGGCAGGTCAGCTGTGCCGAGCCGTCCTGGGCGATCGACAGCACACCCATGCTGGTATCGCGCTCGGGCTTGCGGCCGAGCTTGGAGGCGGTGCGTACCGCGGCGGCGTTGGCCGAGAGCTGGGCGGTGTAGCTGGCGCCCAGTTCACCATCGGGATCGATGTAGACCGACACCGAGCGGACGTGCAGGCCGAACACGGTGAACGGCACGGGCGGCTTGATCGGTTCGTCGGTGCCATCCAGCTTGCTGGACAGGCCTGCAAGGGCCTTGGCGGCGGCATCCGGGTCGGCGCGGCATTCCAGCGCGGCCTGCAGGGTCGGTGCCAGCTTCTGCCAGTGCGCCGCGTCGATGGTCGTGGCGGCCTGTGCCGCCGGCATGGCCAGCAGGGCAGCGATGATCGGGGCGAATGTGCGGGTGGGGGACAGCGTCATTGCAGTCATTCCTTTGCATGCGGGCCGGGAATTCTACGCAAAGCCACCTGGATGAACAGCGCCATATTGCGGCGCAGCATCGAAGGCGTACAATCCGCCTCGGCCAGTCGGCTGCTGTAACCCGCCTCCCGCCGTACCCCCCTGCAACGCACAGTGCCGGGGCGTTCCGGGGACGTCGCTACGGACCAGCGCACTCCCCAGGACCCACGCGTCCGCATGACCTGCCTGTCCCGCTGTCGGGGCCGGGCGCATCGCTGCGCGTGCCTTTCAACCGAAACGCCCTTAGTTGTCGTCGCCCCCATGTACGGCTTCCGCGCCCTGCGCGCCTCCGCGTCACCCCATCTTCCCACCCTCATCGGCGCCAGCGCCGTGCTGCTGTGGAGCCCGGTCCTGGGCATGCTGCGCACGATCACCGAGATCTTCGGTGCGGTCGGTGGCGCCGCGTTGGTCTTTACCGCTGCCGCGGTGTTTTCGGCGCTCATCCTGGGCGTGCCGCGCCCCTCGCAGCTGCCGCGTCGCTACCTGCTGATCGGCGGTGCATTGTTCATCGGCACCGAGATCTCGCTGTCGCTGTCCATCGGCATGGCCCACCACCGTGGGCAGGCGCTGGAACTGGTGATGATCAATTACCTGTGGCCCTGCCTGACGGTGCTGCTGACCGTTCTCACCCGCATGCAGCGCGGCAACTGGCTGCTGCTGCCGGCCACCGTGCTGTGCCTGCTGGGCGTGGTGCTGGTCATCACCGGCGAAGGCGCGTGGTCGCCGGCGATGTTGCTGGCCAACCTTCGCAGCAACCCGCTGGCGTACGCGCTGGCGCTGGCGGCCTCGTGCATGTGGGCCACCTATTCGGTGGTGACCAAGCGCATCGGTGGCTCGCGCAATGCGGTGCCGTTGTTCATGGTCGCCACCGCCGTGGTGCTGTGGCTGAAGTACGCGCTGGGCGATGCGCCGCCGCTGCACCTGCACTGGGGCGGCCTGGCCCAGGTGGCGGTGTTCGGCCTGCTGACCGCCACCGCCTATTCGTGCTGGAACCATGGCCTGCAGCACGGCAACGTCACCTCGATGGCGATCTTCTCCTACTTCGCGCCTGTGCTGTCGGTGCTGTGGAGCAGCGTGTGGCTGTCGCTGCAGCCGGGCATGGGCTTCGTGCAGGGCGTGGCCTGCGTCACCGCCGGTTCGCTGCTGTGCTGGTGGGCCACCCGCGCGCGGCCGCTGCCGCCGCCGGCACCGCCGGCCGCACATACCGCCTGACGGCCAGCCTGCACCGACCTGACTTTGCACGGTCAGGCGGTTGCGCGTGCGTCGGCCGCGCGGTGGCGAACTTGAGCCGCTTGAAAGCGCTGTATTCAGCGCCGGTTTTGCCGCGGGTGCGATTCTCGGAATCGTCGACAGGTTCCACGACGAAGCGTCCCATCGGTGCCGGTAGTGGCCGGGCAGGGCAGTCGTAGAATCGAATCGTCCGAGGCCCCTGCGGGTTGCCCTTCACCGGCCTCGTTCGCGTTGCAGCACCGTGCTGGCCGATGCAGTCCCGCGGCCACCCCGTGCGCCAGACGTGCGCTGAAAGGTCTGTTCCCGGGGAGGGGGCGATTCGGAAGAGCACACTTTTTTGACTTCAGTGACCTGCACCAGGAAACAAGAATGAACGTCCGCGAACTCCTGCAATCCAAGAAAGAAGCTGTCATCACCATCGATTCGGAAGACACCATCGGTGCCGCCGCCCACAAGATGAGCGCGAATAAAATCGCTGCCCTGGTGGTGATGAAGGACGAGGTGCCGGTCGGCATCATCTCCGAAAAGGACATCGTGCGCAGCCTGGCCGACGACGGCCCGCAGGCCGGCCGCCGGGTGATTTCCACCGTGCCGACCACCGGCCTGGAAGGCATCGCACCGGAGGCCACGCTGAAGCAGGCCATGTCCCTGATGACCTACTCGCGCCGCCGCCACCTGATGGTCACCGATGGCAACCGCCTGATCGGCATCCTCAGCCTGGGCGATATCGTGAAGAACGTGCTGGGCGAGCTGGAGCTGGAAAAAGCCGTGCTGCAGGACATCTACATGGCGGCCCACTGAGGCAGCCACGCAGGACGAACGAAGCCGGGCACTGCCCGGCTTCTTCGTTGTTGGCCCCGGGCCACGCCCGGCGTTTCTGGTGGGTAGCGCCGGGCCATGCCCGGCGAGCACGCAGCGCTGGAATCAGAAACTGACCTTCACCGAATCCGCGCTGTACGTGGCCGGGCCGTGGTAGACCACTTCGATGTTGTTGCCGTCCGGGTCGAGCACGAAGGCGCCGTAGTAGCCCGGGTGGTAGGGGCGTTCGCCCGGTGCGCCGTTGTCGGTGCCGCCAGCGGCCAGGGCGGCGGTGTGGAAGGCATCGACCGTGGCCGCGTCGCGGGCCTGGAAGGCGAGGTGGTGGCGGCCGGTCAGCTGGCCGGCGGCGGCTTCGCTGCTGGCGGTGGAAATGAACAGCTCGTCGGCCCAGAAATAGTCCGGGCCTTCACCGGCAATGGGAATGCCGATGCTGTCGAACACCGCCTGGTAGAAGCGGCGGCTGGCGGCCAGGTCGCGCACCACCAGCTGCAGATGATCGATCAGGCGCCCGCGATGCAGTTCCATCGTTTCCATGCGTACCTCTACAAGAAGGGGACCGCTGTGGTAGCGCCGGGCCGTGCCCGGCGAGCGCCTGGCGCGGCCGGTCAGGCGTTGGCGATGATCTCGACCCAGTAGCCGTCCGGGTCCTTGATGAAGGCGATGTTCTTCATGCGGCCGTCGGTCAGGCGCTTCTGGAACGGCACGCCCAGGTCTTCGAAGCGCTGGCAGGCCGCTTCCAGTTCCGGCACCGACACGCAGATGTGGCCGAAGCCGCGCGGGTCGCTGTTGCCGTCGTGGTAGACCGGGCCGTCCTGGGTCTCGGTGCCGTGGTTGTGGGTCAGCTCGAGCACGCCCGGCAGGCCAGCCATCCACACGCGGCGGGTGGCATCGTCCTCGGGCACGGCCACGCCGGCCGGCACGTAGGCCAGGAAGTACAGGCTGAACTGGGCTTCGGCGAAATCACGCTTGTCGATCAGCTGGTAGCCGAGCACGCGGGTGTAGAAGTCCAGCGAGGCGGTGATGTCCTTGACCCGCAGCATGGTGTGGTTGAACACGAAGCCGTGGGTTTCGGCCGGGGCCTGGGCAGCCACGCCGGGGATATCGCGCAGGGCGGGAAGGGTCATGGGGGAAAGTCCTTCAGACAGGGCCGTGTTGGCCGGATGGGGCCATTCTACCGGCCGCCACCTGACGGCACTGCGACGTACAATGGACGGATCGCACCGTTCCGTCCTGACAACGATTGCCCGCCATGTCGCAGCGTGAATGGGTGGCCGCCGCCATCCGCAAGATCGAAGCCGATTTCAACCGTTCCGCCGATACCCACCTGATCCCGCTGGCGCTGCCCGGGTTCGATGGCATCGACGTGTACCTCAAGGATGAATCGAGCCACCCCACCGGCAGCCTGAAGCACCGGCTGGCACGCTCGCTGTTCCTGTACGCGCTGGCCAATGGCTGGCTGCGCGAGGGGCGGCCGGTGATCGAGGCCTCCAGCGGCTCGACCGCGGTGTCCGAAGCTTACTTCGCGCGCCTGCTGGGCCTGCCGTTCATTGCGGTGATGCCGGCCACGACCTCGCCGGAGAAGATCGCCGCGATCGAGTTCCACGGCGGCCGTTGCCACCTGGTCGAGCGCGCCTGCGACCTCAACTGCGATTCGGAACGGCTGGCCCGCGAGACCGGCGGCCACTTCATGGACCAGTTCACCTACGCCGAGCGGGCCACCGACTGGCGCGCCAACAACAACATCGCCGAGTCCATCTTCAAGCAGATGGCCGAGGAGCCGAGCCCGATCCCGGAGTGGATCGTGTGCAGCCCCGGCACCGGTGGCACCGCGGCCACGCTCGGCCGTTACGTCAGCTACCGCCGGCACGACACGCGCATCCTCTGCGCGGACCCGGAAGTATCGGTGTTCTTCGATGGCTACCAGGCCGCGGTGGCGGGCGAGCCGGACTGGCGCGGGCTGACCTGCAGCGGCGGTTCGCGGGTGGAAGGCATCGGCCGGCCGCGGGTGGAATCGAGCTTCATCCCGACCAGCGTCGATGCGATGGTGAAGGTGCCCGATGCACTCAGCCTGGCGGCGATGCGCCATGTCAGCCGCCAGATCGGCCGCCGTGTCGGTGGTTCCACCGGCACCAATTTCATCGGCGTGCTGCAGGCGGCGCAGTGGATGCGCGAGGCCGGCCACCAGGGCAGCATCGTCAGCATTCTGTGTGATGCCGGCGAGCGCTACGCGCACAGCTATTACGACCCGGCGTGGTATGGCCGCCAGGGCATCGATGTGGACGGTGCCGACGCGCAGCTGGCCGCAGCCGTGGCCGGGCAGGGCCTGCCCGCGCTGCCGTGGTGCAGCCTGGAAGCGTTGTAACGCGGCAGGCTGCACGAGCCTCGACCGGTAGAGTCGACTGTTGGTCGACTGCTCTCTGCTCAGACCGCGAAAATCCCGCGTTGCACGCGATAGTCGACTAACAGTCGACTCTACCGGTCACCGGTCACCGGTCACCGGTCACCGGTCACCGGTCACCGGCCCCTCGGCGCTCAATACCCCGCATCCATGTAGGCATCCAGCAGGATGTCGCGAAGTGCGTCGGGCAACGCCTCGATGTCCATCGCGCGGTCGTCCTGGTGCAGGTGCGGGTCCAGCACGCTGGCGCGGCCCTGGGCAAGCGCCTTCAGCCACAGCAGCACGCAGATCACGAACTCGCGCTCGTGCCCGGGCTGCAGGCGGCTGGCACCGCGTTCGATCACTTCGAACGGATACCATTCCTGCGTTTCACTGAGCCGGCCGCCCTGGCGTTGCAGGGCTTTCAGCTGGGCGAGGTGGCGCGGCGCATCGTCACCGGCATCGCACAGCGCGGCGATCCATGACAGCTCGTCCGTGGTGGCCGTCAAGGCCAGCGAACGGGCGGATGAGGCGGTGGTGCTTGGAGCCAGACCTTCCATGTGGGGCCTCCTCGTGACGTACCGCTGCGGTCTCCCCCGCACCGCCAGCTTCGGCGCGGGCCCGTAAGGCCGACGTGAATGCCCACCCCCTTGTCTGGCGGCCCCGCCAGCGCCATATCGACAGGGCTGCCCGCCAGCCGGGCCCGTTTCCTGGAGATCTGCCGTGACCGTTGCCAACCCCTTGCTCGATGCTTCCGGCCTGCCGCCCTTCGAGGCGATCCGCCCCGAGCACGTGGGGCCGGCGCTGGATGTGCTGCTGGCCGAGGCCGAAGCCGCCGTCAGCGCCGCCGAGCAGGTGCAGCCGGTCCGCTGGGAGACCTTCGTGACCCCGCTGGACGATGCCACCGAACGCCTGTGGCGCGCCTGGGGCCTGGTCGGCCACCTGCAGGGCGTGGTCAACACCCCCGAACTGCGCGAGGCCTACAACAACAACCTGCCGCGGGTCACCCGCTTCGCCAGCGCGCTGGGCCAGAACCTGGCGCTGTACCGCCAGTACCAGGCACTGGCCGCCAGCCCGGAAGCGGCCAGCTTCGACGAGCCCCAGCGCAAGGTGCTGGAAAACACCCTGCGCGATTTCCGCCTGGGCGGTGCCGAACTGGACGCCGACGCGCAGCAGCGCTTCGCTGCGATCAAGGAGGAGCTGTCGGCGCTGTCGGCGAAGTTCTCGCAGAACGTGCTCGACGCCACCGATGCCTGGTCGCTGATCGTGGAAGACGAAGCGCGCCTGGCCGGCGTGCCGGACGACGTCAAGGCCGCTGCGCGTGCCTCCGCCGAAAAAGACGGCAAGACCGGCTGGAAACTGACCCTGCAGATGCCGTGCTACCTGCCCGTGCAGACCTGGGGCGAGGACCGTGACCTGCGCGAGATCCTGTACCGCGCCAGCGCGCAGCGTGCATCCGAATTCGGCGACGAGGCGCTGGACAACGGCGGCAACATCGACCGCATCCTCGCCCTGCGCGCGGAACTGGCCGCACTGCTGGGATTTGCCTCCTACGCGGATTACTCGGTGGCCACCAAGATGGCGCAGGACCCGGCCGAAGTGCTGGCCTTCCTGCGTGACCTGGCGGCCCGTGCCAAGCCGTTCGCCGGCAAGGACCGCGCCGAGCTGGAACAGTTCGCTCGCGAGCAGCTGGGCATCGACAGCCTGCAGGCCTGGGACCTGGCATTCGCCGCCGACCGCCTGAAGCAGGCGCGCTACAGCTATTCCGAGCAGGAGGTGAAGCAGTACTTCACCGAGCCGAAGGTGCTGGGCGGCCTGTTCTCGGTGATCGAGCAGCTGTATGGCCTGCGCGTGCAGGACGACAGCGCGCCGGTGTGGCACGAGGACGTGCGTTTCTTCCGCCTGGTCGATGCGCAGGGCGCGCTGGTCGGCCAGTTCTATCTGGATCTGTATGCGCGCGAAGGCAAGCGCGGTGGCGCGTGGATGGATGATTGCCGCAACCGCCGCGCGCGCGCCGATGGCAGCGTGCAGACGCCGCTGGTCTACCTGGTGTGCAACTTCGGCCGCGGTGCCAACGGCAAGCCGGCCACCTTCAGCCACAACGAAGTGACCACCCTGTTCCATGAAATGGGCCACGGCCTGCACCAGCTGCTGACCCGTATCGGCGAACTGGGCGTGGCCGGCATCAACGGCGTGGAATGGGATGCGGTGGAGCTGCCCAGCCAGTTCATGGAGAACTTCTGCTGGGAATGGGACCACCTGCAGGGCATGACCGCGCACGTGGACACGGGCGAACCGCTGCCGCGCGCGCTGTACGAGCGCATGCTGGCCGCGCGCAACTTCCACAGTGGCATGGCCACCGTGCGCCAGCTGGAATTCGGCCTGTTCGACATGCTGGTGCACAGCCAGTTCGAACCGGCGCAGGACAGCGTGCTGGCGCTGCTGGACCGCGTGCGCAGCGAAGTGGCGGTGAACCATCCGCCGGCCTGGAATCGCTTCCCGCACCAGTTCAGCCACATCTTCGCGGGTGGATACGCGGCCGGTTACTACAGCTACAAGTGGGCCGAGGTGCTCAGCGCCGATGCCTATGCGGCGTTTGAAGAAGCGCCGCAGGCGCTGGCCGAAACCGGTGCGCGCTTCCGCGATGAGATCCTCTCGCGTGGTGGCAGCCGCCCCGCGGCGGAGAACTTCAAGGCGTTCCGCGGCCGCGCGCCGCAGATCGATGCGTTGCTGCGCCATTCGGGCATGGCGTAACCGCGTTGGTGTCATCCACGCATGGCGTGGATCTACTGGAACCTGCCTTGATTGGCACGTCGTCGCCATTCACGCATCTGCCGGCCAGCGGCCGGCACTACCGACCGCGGGCGCGACCGACGGTCCGTCCCGGTAGCGCCGGGCCATGCCCGGCGAGCGCGCAGCGCGGCGCGGCAAAAAGAGCCGCCGGGCGTGGCCCGGCGCTACCGCACGCCGGTCATTCGGCGTAGATCATCTTCCGGGTCACGCCGCCGTCGACGATGAAATCCTGGCCGGTGCTGAAACCGGACAGCGACGACAGCAGGTACACCGCCAGTGCGCCGATGTCCTCGGGTTCGCCCACGCGGCCGACCGGGTGCTGGCCGTGGTCGGTGGCCGAATAGTCCGGCGCATGCCGGCGCGAGGGCGCCTGCCAGGCCGTGGTGCCGATCCAGCCGGGGCTGATGCTGTTCACCCGCACCGCAGGGCCAGCGCTGATCGCCAGTGCATGGGTGAAGGCCACCAGCCCGCCCTTGGCCGCGGCATAGGCTTCGCTGTTCGCTTCGGACTGCCAGGCGCGGGTGGAGGCGACGTTGATGATCGAACCGGCCGTACTGGCTTTCAGCGCGGGCAGCGCGTGCTTGCTGCACAGGAACGCGCCATGCAGCGAGGACAGCCGCCGCTGCCACTCGTCCCAGTCCATGTCCTGCAGTGCGGTGCCGTGCGGGCCAGCGATGCCGGCATTGTTGACCAGGCCATCGATGCGGCCAAAACGCTGCTCTGCCACGCCGATGAAGGCGCGCACGCTGGCTTCGTCGGCGATGTCCAGGCGCTGGAACGCGGCATCGTCGCCCCGCTGCCATTCGTCCAGGCAGGCCTGGCCCGCTTCCACGTCCAGATCACCGATGAGCACGCGGCCACCGGCGCCCAGCACGGCCTGGGCGATGCCACGGCCAATGCCGTTGGCACCACCGGTGATGAGCACCACCTTGCCCTGCAGCGGTGCCGCCGGCCACGCGGCGATGGGCGGGGCCGCGCTCATGACAGGTCTTCGCCGCGCAGGCGACGGTGCCAGCCGGCCACACCGATGCGGTCCAGGGTCTGGATGTTGCGCTCGACGATCACGTCCGGGTCCGGGAAGGCGTCCACGGCGCGCTCCACGCTTTCCTCGCGCAGCAGGTGCAGGGTGGGGAAGGGCGCGCGGTTGGTGTAGTTGCTGGCATCGTCGGCGGCCACGCCATCGAACTGGTAATCCGGATGGAAGCTGGCCACCTGCAGGATGCCCTGCAGGTCCAGCGCCTCGATGGCGGCGTCGGCGTTGTCCAGGAAATCGTTGTAGTCGAGGAAATCAGTCAGCACCTGCGGGTGCACGATCAGCGTGGTGTCGATCTGCTCGGCCGGGGTATCGCGCAGCAGCACCAGTTCCTCGGCCAGCTGTTCCACCAGCGCTTCGGACGTGGTGGCGTCGCTGAGCACGAAGCGCACCTGGTCCTTCACGTATACCGCCTTGGCGAACGGGCACAGGTTCAGACCGATCACGATCCGCTCCAGCCACAGTCGGGTGGCGGCGATCGGGTCGTCGGTGGGCAGGGCGGTGTCGGTCATGGCGGGCGCTTCGGCTGGCGGGGGCCGCCATTGTAGGCAGTCGTCCGGCGTCGCGGCGTTCACTGTCCACGCACTGGACAGTGGCGATGCTGGAAAGTCCCATCCATTCAAGCGCTTGCCGATATCGCACCGATGGCCGATTGCCTGCGCGGCGGGCCAGACGTGCAATGGACGCACGACACAGGAGGACACCCCATGACTCCATCTTCCCCGTGGCTGCCGGACGAACTCTGGTCCGGCGCCTTCTTCGACGGCCAGTGGCAGGCCGCCACCCAGCGCCAGCCGGTGATCGAACCGGCGACCGGCCAGACGCTCGGCGAGGTCGGGCTGGCCGACGCCGCCCAGGTCGCCACCTCGGCCGCCGCTGCGGCGCAGGCCCAGCAGGCCTGGGCGGCCGCCCCGTACGAACAGCGCGCCCAGGTGCTGCGCCAGGCCGCGCGACTGGCCGAAGACAACATCGACACCCTGGTGGACTGGCTGGTGCGCGAAAGTGGCTCGACCCGCCTCAAGGCCGGCTTCGAGGCCAAGGTGACCATCAAGGCGCTGCACGAAGCGGCCGCGCTGCCTTCGCGCAGCACCGGTGAAATCCTGCCGTCCGAACCGGGCCGGCTGAACCTGGCCCGCCGCCGCCCGCTGGGCGTGGTCGGGGTCATTTCGCCGTTCAACTTCCCGCTGTACCTGGCCATGCGTGCGGTGGCTCCGGCCATTGCACTGGGCAATGCCGTGGTGCTCAAGCCGGATCCGCGCACGGCGGTCTGCGGCGGCGCGGTCATCGCGCGCCTGTTTGAACAGGCCGGGCTGCCGGCCGGCGTGCTGCACATGCTGCCCGGTGATGGCGCCGCCGGTGCCGCGCTGACCAGCGACCCGCACGTGGCGATGATCCAGTTCACCGGTTCCACCGCCGCAGGCCGCAAGGTGGGCGAAGCGGCTGGCAAGCACCTGAAGAAGGTCTCGCTGGAACTGGGTGGAAAGAATTCGCTGATCATCCTCGACGATGCCGACCTCGACCTGGCCGTGGCCAATACTGCCTGGGGCGTGTACCTGCACCAGGGGCAGATCTGCATGGCCACCGGCCGCGTGCTGGTGCACAGGAAGATCCATGCCGCGTTCCTGGAAAAGCTGGTGGCCAAGGCGAAGTCGCTGAAGGTGGGCGACCCGGCACGCGAGGACGTGGCGATCGGCCCGCTGATCAATGCCACCCAGCGCGACCATGCCGCCCGCGTGGTGGCCGACGCGGTGAAGGCCGGCGCCACGCTGGAAGCCGGCGGTACCCACCAGGACCTGTTCTTCGCGCCCACCGTGCTCGGCAACGTGGCCGCCGACAACCCGGCGTTCAACGAAGAGATCTTCGCGCCGGTGGCGGTGGTGGTGCCGTTCGATGATGACGACCAGGCCGTGCAGCTGGCCAACGACAGCGAGTACGGCCTGTCGATGGCGATCGTCTCCAGCAACGTCGGCCGCGCGCTGAAGCTGGGCGAGCGCCTGCGCACCGGCCTGCTGCACATCAACGACCAGACGGTGAACGACGAAGTGATCAATCCTTTCGGCGGCGTCGGTGCGTCCGGCAACGGCACCAGCATCGGCGGCCCGGCCAACTGGGAAGAGTTCACCCAGTGGCAGTGGCTGACCGTCAAGGGCGAAGCGCCCGCCTACCCGATCTGATCGAAGGAACCATCACGATGAACGACAACACCGCAACGCGTGAGATCACCGCCGCCGTGGTCCGCGGCAAGGAACAGCCCTTCGTCATCGAGCAGGCGCGGCTGCGCGGCCCGCAGGACGACGAGGTGCTGGTGAAGGTGGTGGCCACCGGCCTGTGCCATACCGATCTGATCGTGCGCGACCAGTACTACCCCGTGCCGCTGCCGGCGGTGCTCGGCCATGAAGGCGCGGGCATCGTTGAAGCGGTGGGCCCGAACGTGCGCGATCTGAAGGTGGGCGACCACGTGGTGCTGACCTACGGCGCCTGCGGCCACTGCAATCCCTGCCGCAGTGGCCACGGTGCCTACTGCAAGGATTTCTTCGGGCTCAACTTCGGTGGCGATGATGGCCACGGCCACACCGCCATCACCGATGCGCAGGGCCAGCCGCTGCACGATCATTTCTTCGCGCAGTCCTCGTTCGCCACCTTCGCCATCGCGCGTGAGATCAACGCGATCAAGGTGCCCGACGATGCGCCGCTGGAACTGCTGGGCCCGCTGGGCTGCGGCATCCAGACCGGTGCCGGGGCGGTGCTCAATTCGCTGAAAGTGCGCTCGGGCAGCAGCTTCGCCAGCTACGGTGCCGGCGCGGTGGGCCTGAGTGCGGTGATGGCGGCCAAGGTGGCCGGCGCCACCACCATCATCGCCATCGACGTGGTGCCTTCGCGCCTGGAGCTGGCGCTGGAACTGGGCGCGACCCACGTGGTCAACAGCCGCGAAACCGATGTGGTGGAAGCGGTGCGTGCGATCACCGGTGGCGGTGCGGATTTCGCGCTGGAATCGACCGGTCGCCCGGAGGTGTTGTCGGCCGGCATCGAGGCGCTGGGCGGGCTGGGCATGATGGGCGTGGTGGGTGCGCCGAAGCTGGGCACCACGGCCAGTTTCGATGTGAACAACCTGCTGCTGGGCGGGCGCAGCATCCGCGGCATCGTCGAAGGTGACAGCGTGCCGCAGGTGTTCATCCCGCAGCTGGTGACGCTGTTCCTGCAGGGGCGGTTCCCGTTCGACAAGCTGGTGAAGTTCTATCCGCTTGAGCAGATCAACCAGGCGGCCGAGGACAGCACGCGCGGGATCACCCTGAAGCCGATCCTGCGGATCGCCGCATAACCCCCGGTTGCCGGCCGCTGTTGGTGGGTGCCGACCGTTGGTCGGCACTGCAGTTGGTGGGTGCCGACCGTTGGTCGGCACGGCTACGCGGGCATGCCATGCGCGGGTGTACTCTGCTTCCATGATGGCCACGACAGTCGGGCAACAACAGCTGGTCGCCGCGCGTGCTGCGTTCGCGGAAGGCGATGTGCAGTCCTTGGCCATGTTGCCGCTGCCGCTGCAGCACTCGTGGCAGCGTTCGCGCGCGGCCGGCGTGCAGCCGGGGCAGGAGCCTTACTACCCGCCGCTGCAGGGCGATGGCCTGCGCCTGCGCGATCCCGGAGACCGGCGGCTTGCGCGCTGCGTGCAGCCCGAGCTGGAACAGCTGTGGGCCGCTTTCGGTGGCCGTGGCTGGACGATGTTCTGCGCCAACCGCGAGGGCCTGGTCATCGCGCAGCAGGCGCATGGCCTGGAAGATGCGCCGCTGCTGCGGCCGATCCAGGTCGGGCGGCGGTTGGGTGAGGCCGAGATCGGCACCACCGCGCCGGCGGTCAGCCTGGCCGACGATGTGCCGGCGCTGGTGCGCGGCAATGAACATTACCTGCAGCGCTTCGCGCCGGTGTTCTGCCTGAGCGAGCCGCTGCATGACCTCGATGGCCAGGTCTGCGGGGCGATCGACATCACCGGGCTGGGCGAACGTGATCCGGCGCTGCTGCAGGGCTACTTCCGGCAGGCCGCGCTGGCCAGCGAGAACCGGCTGTTCCAGGGCCTGGCCGATGTGCATCTGCTGGCCGTGCAGCACGATCCGCGCTGGCTGGCCACGCCGCTGCAGGGGCTGCTGGCGGTGCAGGACGATGGGCAGCTGCGGGCGGCCAACCGGGTGGCGCGGCGCCTGCTGGGCCTGCCGCGCCGTGGGCCGTTGCCGCTGCTGTCGATGCAGGCGGTGTTTGCCGGCGCCAGTGCGGCGCAGCGCCGTCGCCTGCTGCAGCCCGGGCCGGCGCATCGGGTGCGGCTGGGCGAGGGCAGTGCGGTCTACCTGCAGCACCTGCGGGCACCGCGTGCATTGCGCACCCGGGCAGCGGCCACGGTGGCCGTGGCCGACGTGCCACTGCGCCAGCAGCAGCGCGAAGCCGCACGGCGTGCGGCGCAGGCGGCCGAAGGCAATCTCAGCCTGGCCGCCCGCCAGTTGGGTATTTCGCGCACCACGCTGTACAAGCTGCTGCGCGATTGAGCGGGCAGTCCGCCGGGCATGGCCCGGCGCTACCGCGGCGGCCCGGGGCGCGCCGGGTCATCAATCGCGCGATCCCCCGGGTAGCGCCGGGCCATGCCCGGCGGCATCCATCAATCGTGCGATCCCCCGGGTAGCGCCGGGCCATGCCCGGCGGCATCCATCAATCGCGGAAGTTGTTGAACTGCAGCGGCAGCTCGAACTTGCCGGCCTTCAGCACCGCGATGGCGTCCTGCAGGTCGTCGCGCTTCTTGCCCTGCACGCGCAGCTTGTCGCCGTTGATCTGGCTTTCGACCTTCAGCTTGGCTTCCTTCAGCGCGGCAGCGATCTTCTTGGCGATCTTCTGCTCGATGCCCTGCTTGACGGTGATCTTCTGCCGGGCCTGGGCCAGGTTGGTCTCGATGTCGCCGAACTCCAGGCTCAGCACGTCGATGCCGCGCGCGGCCAGGCGGGCGCGCAGGATGTCGTTCATCTGCTTGAGCTGGAACTCGGTCGGTGCGGACTGGTTGATGACATCGCCCTCGCGCTCGAACTTGGCTTCCACGCCCTTGAAGTCGAAGCGGGTGGCCAGTTCACGGTTGGCCTGGTCGATGGCGTTGGTCAGTTCGTGGGTGTCGACTTCAGACACGACGTCGAAGGAAGGCATGGGCTGGCTCCGCGGAATTCAGTGGCCGCCATTCTATCGCGGCGCCCATGCCCGGCGCCCGGCCGGCCACGCGGTCGGCGATAATGGGCCATGAACGCGCAACGCTCCCCCTCTCGCGCGGTGACCTGGATGGTCGCCGCCGTGGCCTGCTTCTCGCTGATGGACGCCGGCATGAAACAGCTGTCGTCCAGCTATCCGTCGCTGGAAGTCACGTTCCTGCGTGGGGCCGCCTCGCTGCCCTTCGTGCTGGTCTGGGTGCTGGCCAGCGCCGGCCCGCGGTCGCTCATCCCCCGCCGGTGGGGCCTGCACCTGCTGCGCGGCGGCCTGGGCATGGCGATGATCGGTTGCTTCGTGTTCGCCCTGCGCGATCTGCCGCTATCCACCGCCTACAGCATCTACTTCGTAGCCCCGCTGCTGATCGCCGCCCTGTCGGTGCCGCTGCTGGGCGAGCGCGTCGGGCCGCGGCGCTGGGTGGCCATCGGCGTCGGCCTGCTGGGGGTGATCGTGGTGCTGCGGCCGGGCGTGGATGGTTTCATCTCCATCCCCGGCCTGATGGTGCTGGCGGCCGCCACGGCCTATGCCATCGCCGCGATCACCGTCAGCCTGCTCACCCGCACCGATACCTCGCAGTCGATGGTGGTCTGGTTCCTGGTCATCATGGCCATCGGGGCCGGCCTGTTGGCATTGCCGGGCTGGGTGCCGCTGCAGCTGGCCCATGCGCCGCTGATCGCCGGCATGGGCCTGGCCGGTGCGCTGGGGCAGATCGCCCTGACCCGCGCCTTCCAGCTGGGCGAGGCGTCGATGATCGCGCCGCTGGAATACAGCGGCCTGGTCTGGGTGATCGGCTGGGATCTGGCCTTCTGGGGCCAGCTGCCCGACGGCTACACCTGGGCCGGCGCAGCGATCATCGTGGCCTCGGGGCTGTACCTGCTGCACCGCGAGCGCCTGAACCGGGTGCAGCCGCCGAAGCCGCTGGACCATCCCTGAACCCGGAGGTAGTGCCGGCCGCTGGCCGGCAACGCCTTCTGCGGGAGAGCTGCCGGCCAGCGGCCGGCACTACCGGTTGCGAAGGTTCACGGCAATCTTAGAACCAAAAGGAATAACATTCTGGCCCAAGGCGCAGGCGCGCAACCGCCGGCGCTGGTAGGCTGCACGCCCCTTCCATCGCCCCGCCGGTGAGCCACGCCCGTGATCGAGTTCCAGCGCCTGCACAAATCCTATGCCGTTGCCGGCCGCCAAGTCAGCGCGCTGCAACCGCTGGACCTGACCATCGAGGCCGGCGAAGTGTTCGGCATCATCGGCCATTCCGGCGCGGGCAAGTCGACCCTGATCCGCATGATCAACCGCCTGGAGGAACCCAGCGGTGGGCGCCTGCTGATCGGCGGCGAAGACATCACCGCGCTGGATGCCGACGGGCTGCGCGCGCTGCGCCGGCGCATCGGCATGATCTTCCAGCACTTCAACCTGCTGTCCTCGCGCACCGTGGCCGGCAACGTGGCCTTCCCGCTGGAACTGGGCGGCATGGCCAGGGCCGAGATCGACGCGCGCGTGGCCGAGCTGCTGCAGACCGTGGGCCTGCAGGACCACGCGGCGAAGTATCCGGCGCAGCTGTCCGGCGGCCAGAAGCAGCGCGTGGGCATCGCCCGGGCGCTGGCGACCCGCCCGCAGATCCTGCTGTGCGATGAGGCCACCAGTGCGCTCGACCCGCAGACCACGGCGTCGGTGCTGTCGCTGCTGTCGAAGATCAACCGCGAGCTGGGCCTGACCATCGTGCTGATCACCCACGAGATGGATGTGATCCGTCGCGTCTGCGATCGCGTGGCCGTGCTGGATGCCGGGCAGCTGGTGGAAACCGGTCCGGTCACGCAGGTCTTCCTGCACCCGCAGCACCCGACCACCCGCCGTTTCGTCAGCGAATCGGAGCATGTGGACGAGGGCACGCTGCACCGTGATTTCGACGTGGTCGGCGGCCGCATCGTGCGCCTGACCTTCCTCGGCGGCGACACCTACGAGCCGTTGCTGGGCAGCGTGGCGCGGCAGACCGGCGTCGACTACAACATCCTGTCCGGCCGCATCGACCGGATCAAGGACACCCCGTATGGCCAGCTGGTGGTCGCCCTGGTGGGCGGTGACCAGTCCGCCGCGCAGGCCGCGTTCGTGGCTGCCGGCGTGCACGTTGAGGAACTGCGCCGATGATCGTCGCCACTGCTGAAGGTTTTTTCCGCCACCTGGATGCGGACAAGTGGGTGGATATCGGCAAGGCCACCATCGAGACGCTGCTGATGATGGCCGGCTCGCTGCCGCTGACCCTGGCCATCGGCCTGCCGATGGGCGTGCTGCTGTATGTGTTCGGTGCGCCGCAGATGAAGCGCCGGCCGCTGGCCTATGGCGTGCTGGCGATCGTGGTGAACCTGCTGCGCTCGGTGCCCTTCATCATCCTGATGGTGGTGCTGATTCCGGTGTCGCTGTGGTTGATGGGCCAGTCGATCGGCGTGCTCGGCACGTTGCCGGCGCTGGTGATCGGTGCGGCGCCGTTTTATGCGCGCCTGGTGGAAACCGCGCTGCGCGAAGTGGACCGTGGCGTGGTCGAGGCGGCGCAGTCGATGGGCGCCACCACCTGGCAGCTGGTGACCCGGGTGCTGCTGCCCGAAGCCCGTCCGGGCCTGATTGCGGCCGCTACGGTCACCACCGTCGCCCTGGTCGGCTTCACCGCCATGGGCGGCGCGATCGGTTCGGGCGGCCTGGGCGACCTGGCGCTGCGCGAAGGCTACCAGCGCAACCGCACCGACGTGGCCCTGGTCACCGTGGTGGTGCTGCTGATCCTGGTGCAACTGCTGCAGATGCTCGGCGACCGCCTGGTCGCGCACTACACCCGCAAGTAACACGTCTCAGGTAGTGCCGGCCGCTGGCCGGCAAC
>NZ_JBYSZR010000004.1:15133-20415 GCF_058787375.1 Stenotrophomonas sp. FW305-3-2-15-E-LB1 | reverse complement strand
CGGGCATGGCCCGGCGCTACCGGATGGATCGCGTGGCAGGTAGCGCCGGGCCATGCCCGGCGGCGGCGTGACGCAATCCGTCCATTGACAACCTGGATCGCCGAACCGGGACTGGCAGCACATCCAGCCTCTTGGTATATTCCGTTTCGCGTAATACTTTTGCGGAATGATCCGGTCCTTCCGCTGCAAGCACACCCGCGCCTTGTTTGAAGGCCACTGTCTACGCGCCTGGCTGCCGATTCGACGGGCAGCGGAACGCAAGCTGCAGATGCTCGACTCGGCACAGACGCTGGCGTTCCTGCGCAGTCCGCCCGGCAACCGGTTGGAGGCGCTGGCTGGTGATTGTTGACTACCACTGAGGCATTCGCCATGAAGCCAACCGACAATCGCATGCGGGCCATCCATCCCGGCGAGATCCTGCGCGAGGAGTTCCTTTCCCCGCTGGCCCTGAGCGTGAATGCACTGGCGAGGGCATTGGATGTTCCGGCCACCCGCCTGCATGCCATCGTTCACGGCGAACGTGCGATCACCGCTGATACCGCTGCCCGGCTGGCGCGCCATTTCGGCGGAGATGCTGCATCGTGGCTGGCGCTGCAGGCGACCTACGACCTGAAGACGTTGGCCACGCTCGGCGAGATCGAGCGCCGCGTGCAGCCGCGGGCCGCGTAGGGCGCGGCGAATCCGCCGGGCATGGCCCGGCGCTACCGGATGGATCGCGTGGCAGGTAGCGCCGGGCCATGCCCGGCGGCGCTTTGCTCACCGCACGTTCGGAACTTCGTAACCCAGCTTGCCCACCTGGTCGGGGTGCTGCGGCACGCGCTTGAGCTTGTCAGTGTTGACGCCGTACTCGTCGCGCAGGCGCTCGGCCAGCTCCTTGTACAGCGCTTTGTCCATGTCCGGCTGGCGCGCGAAGATCCAGGCCATTTCCCGGCCGGGGTAGCCGATCATCGCCCACGAATAGTCAGGGGCCACTTCCAGCACGCGCGAATGGGTCGGTACGATCCGGTAGAACCAGGTGCGCCAGGCGTGGTTGCCGCTGTCGGCGTCGACGCTGGCGCGTGCGCGCACTTCCTGCTGGGGCGCACTGAAGCCATCGCGGTAGCGGTAGACGATGCCCACCTTGTTGTCTTCGCGCAGCGTGTACTCGTTGACGCTGGCCACGTGCCCACGTTCGATGAAGTTCGGCACGCGGCCGATCACATACCACGTGCCCATGAAGCGCTGCAGATCGATCGGCGCACCATATTCGGATGCCCCCGATGCGCTGGCGCGGGGTGACGGCGGGTCGCTGGCGGCCAGCGCGGGGCCTCCAAGGGACAGAGCCAGCAACACGGCGCAGAACGGGCGGATCGAGGACATGCGGGAGCGAGCTCCATTGGGTGCCCAAGCATGGTCGACTGTGTGTGCTCGATCCGTCAATGGTGTCGCAGCTCTTGAGAAGGCGGCACGCCAAGCTGGCCACCATCGAATCGCCGAGAACGCCCATGAACGCTCGCTCTTCCCGTCGCAACCCTGCTGAACGCGACAGCTTTGCATCCGACCGCCGCCTGCTGCACAGCGTGCAGCAGCTGGCCCTGGCCGGCCTGGCCCTGGTGCTGGTGTGGCCGGCCGCGCGCGGCAGCAGTGTCTGGCTGGGCTGGCTGCCGCTGTGGCTGGTCGGCATGCCGCTGGCGGCCTGGTGGGCGCTGCTGGGCTGTCCGTTGCCGTTGCGGGCGTGGCTGCGCCGCCTGCGCCAGCCGGGGGTACAGGCCCGTCGCCTGCCGGCGCGCGCGCGTCGCACGCGTACCGCCGCAGCCTGACCTTCGACACGGGGGCGGGCCCGGGGATCCGTGCTAGCGTTCCAGCGCTTATGACTGCCTGGAACCGCAATGTCACGACTCGCTTCCGCCTGCCTGTTGGCCGGCATGATGACCGCTGCTTCGGTGGGGACCGCCGTGGCCGCTGAAGAAACCGACCGTTACGCCTGGCTGGAGGACGTCACCGGCGACAAGCCGCTGTCCTGGGTCAAGGAACAGAATGCCAAGTCCGAGGGCCGCCTGGCGCAGACCGCGGCCTTCAAGCAGATGGAAGCCAGCATCCGCGAGGTGCTCGATTCGGACGCCAAGATCCCCGGCGTGCAGAAGATCGGCGACTACTACTACAACTTCTGGAAGGACCAGCAGCACGAGCGCGGCCTGTGGCGCCGCACCACCCTGGCCGAGTACCGCAAGGCCTCGCCGCAGTGGGAAACCGTGCTCGACCTGGATGCACTGAACAAGGCCGAGGGCGAGAACTGGGTCTGGCACGGCGCCGACTGCCTGCGTCCGGATTACAGTCGCTGCCTGATCGCGCTGTCGCGCGGCGGCGCCGATGCCGATGTCACCCGCGAATTCGACCTGGCCAACAAGACCTGGATCAAGGACGGCTTCTTCCGCCCCGAATCCAAGGGCGGCCTGGGCTGGATCGACCGCGACTCGGTGTTCGTCTACACCGATTTCGGCGCCGGTTCGATGACCACCTCCGGCTACCCGCGCGTTGCCAAGCTGTGGAAGCGCGGCACGCCGCTGGCGTCGGCCAGCGTGGTCTATGAAGGCAAGCCGGAAGACATGTACATCGCGGCGATGCACGATGACACCCCGGGCTTCGAGCGCAACCTGGTCAGCCGCACGCTGGCGTTCTACAACAACGAGGTCTACCTGCGCGCCGACAACGGCACGCTGACCAAGATCGACGCGCCGAACTCGGCGGAAAAGGGCCTGCACAAGCAGTGGCTGACCCTGGAACTGCGCGACCCGTGGACCGTGGGCGGCAGGACCTACGCCTCCGGTTCGCTGCTGGCGACCCAGCTGGACGACTTCCTGGCGGGCAAGCGTGAGTTCGAAGTCCTGTTCACCCCGACCGCGACCACCTCGCTGGCCGGCGCGACCTGGACCAAGAGCCACCTCGTGCTGAACGTGCTGGATGACGTCAAGAACCGCCTGTCGGTGCTGACCCCGGGCGCCAGCGGCTGGCAGAAGAGCGAGTTCGTCGGTGCGCCGGCCTTCGGCACCCTGGCCGTGGGCGCAGTGGACAGCAACGACAGCGATGCGGTGTGGCTGACCGCCACCGATTACCTGACCCCGACCACCCTGGCCCTGGCCGAGATCGGCAAGGCCCCGGAAACGCTGAAGACCATGCCGGCCTTCTTCGATGCCGAGGGCAAGGTGATCGAGCAGCACTTCGCTACCAGCAAGGACGGCACCCGCGTGCCGTACTTCGTGGTGCACGACAAGGCGATGAAGCTGGACGGTTCCAACCCGACGCTGCTGTACGGCTACGGTGGCTTCGAGATCTCGCTGACCCCGAGCTACTCCGGTGGCATGGGCCGCGCCTGGCTGGAGAAGGGCGGCGTGTATGTGGTCGCCAACATCCGTGGCGGTGGCGAGTACGGCCCGCGCTGGCACCAGGCGGCACTGAAGCAGAACCGTCACAAGGCCTATGAAGACATGGCCGCGGTGGCGCAGGATCTGGTCAAGCGCAGGATCACCACGGCCAAGCACCTGGGCGTGCAGGGCGGCAGCAACGGTGGCCTGCTCACCGGCAACATGCTCACCCAGTACCCGGAACTGTTCGGTGCGGTGGTGGTGCAGGTGCCGCTGCTGGACATGAAGCGCTACAGCCACCTGCTGGCCGGTGCTTCGTGGATGGCCGAGTACGGCAACCCGGACACCAGCGACTGGGAGTTCATCAAGACCTTCTCGCCGTACCACCTGTTCGACGCGAAGAAGACCTACCCGCCGGTGCTGTTCACCACCTCCACGCGCGATGACCGCGTGCACCCGGGCCACGCCCGCAAGATGGCGGCGAAGATGATCGACGCCGGCAAGGACGTGACCTACTACGAGAACATCGAAGGTGGCCACGGCGGCGCAGCCAACAACGCGCAGGCCGCGCACATGTCGGCCCTGGCCTACAGCTTCCTGTGGGAGCGGTTGGGCGGCAAGTGATGGAATGAAAAACGCCGCCCTCGGGCGGCGTTTTTCATTATCGGGTAATGCCGGCCAGCGGCCGGCGCTACCGGAATCGCTTCAACCCACGCGCAATGCGCTCCACCGCCTCCTGCAACCGCGGCACTTCCTGCGTATAGGCCAGCCGCACGTGCTGGTTCGCGCGATGGAAGCCGAAATCCAGGCCCGGGGTGAACGCCACGTGCTCGGTTTCCAGGAAGTGCGCGCAGAACGCCTGCGCATCATCAGTGAAGGCGCTGACATCGGCATACAGGTAGAACGCGCCCTGCGGCTCCACCTCGATGCGGAAGCCCAGCTCGCGCAGTGCAGGCAGCAGGAAATCGCGGCGCTGGCGGAACGCCTCGCGGCGCTGCTCGAAGATCGCCATTGATTCCTCGCTGAAACAGGCGAGGGCGGCATGCTGGGCGATGCTCGACGCGCTGATGTACAGGTTCTGCGCCAGCTTCTCCAGATCAGGCACGGCCGCCGGCGGTGCCACCAGCCAGCCGAGCCGCCAGCCGGTCATGCCGAAGTACTTGGAAAAGCTGTTCAGCACGAACGCGCTGTCATCCACCTGCAGCACGCTGGGCGCATCCAGGCCATAGGTCAGGCCGTGGTAGATCTCATCCACCACCAGATGGCCGCCGCGCGCATGCAGCGATGTCGACAGGGCGGACAGTTCGTCGGCCGACAGCACCGTGCCGGTCGGATTGGCCGGAGAAGCGACCAGCGCACCGACGCTGTCGGCGTTCCAGTGTTGTTCCACCAGCGAGGGCGTCAGCTGGTAGGCGGTATCCGGGCCAACCGGCACCAGCTGCGCGCCGCCTTCCACCAGGCGCAGGAAGTGGCGGTTGCAGGGGTAGCCGGGGTCGGCCAGCAGCCAGTGGCGGCCCGGGTCGACCAGCAGGCTGCTGGCCAGCAGCAGCGCACCGGACCCGCCCGGGGTAACCAGGATGCGTTCGGGGTCGATATCCAGCGCGTAGTGGCTGCGATAGAAACCGCTGATGGCCTGGCGCAGGGCCGGCAGGCCGCGCGCGGCGGTGTAGCGGGTGTGGCCGGCGGCCAGTGCGGCCTGGCCTGCGCGCACGACCGGCTCGGCGGTGGTGAAGTCCGGTTCGCCGATCTCCAGGTGGATCACATCGTGGCCCGCCTGTTCCAGCGCCTGCGCGCGGGCCAGCAGGGACATCACGTGGAACGGGGCGATTTCATGGCTGCGCCGGCTGTAGCCCGGCGTGTGGGGCAGGGTACTCATGCGCCCATGGTACGCCGGGCGCCGGGGGTAGTGGGGGGGGGGGGGGGGGGGGGGGGGGGGGGGGG
>NZ_JBYSZR010000004.1:0-15123 GCF_058787375.1 Stenotrophomonas sp. FW305-3-2-15-E-LB1 | reverse complement strand
CTGGCCGGCTGAGGTTGCCGGCCAGCGGCCGGCACTACCCGTGACGATCCGCAGGGTTGCCCACCGTCCTCCCGCAACCCAGACTCAGGCACAAGGACGCCATTGCATTGCCCCTCAAGGAGCCTTATCTCATGAAATCCACCCTCTGCCTGTTGCTTGCCAGCCTGATGACCAGCACCGTTACCGCCGCCACCCCGCCCGTTCCGCCGGATGCCGCCAAGCACCCGCACGTGGTCAAGGCGCCGTTCGGCGCCACCCGCAACGATGACTACTACTGGCTGCGCGACGACAAGCGCGAGAACAAGGACATGCTGGCCTACCTGCAGGCCGAGAATGCCTACACCGACCAGCTGCTGGCGCCGCTGAAGCCGCTGGAAGACACCCTGTACAAGGAAATCGTCGGCCGCATCAAGCAGGACGATGCCAGCGTGCCGGCGCGCGAGCGCGGCTACTGGTACTACAGCCGCTACGAGACCGGCCAGGATTACCCCATCCATGCGCGCCGCAAGGGCAGCATGGATGCCGCCGAGGAAGTCCTGCTGGACGTCAATACGATGGCCGCCGGCAAGGGCTACTTCAGCGTCGGTTCGATGGAAGTGAGCCAGGACAACCAGCTGCTGGCCTGGGCCGACGATGACGTCGGCCGCCGCCAGTACACGATCCGCTTCAAGGACCTGGCTACTGGCAAGGTGCTGCCCGACGTCATCACCGGCAGCTCCGGCGACCTGGTCTGGGCCGACGACAACCGCACCGTGCTGTATGTCGAGAATGATCCGGAAACGCTGCTGACCGTGCGGGTGAAGAAGCACGTGCTGGGCACCCCGGCCAGCGCCGACACCGTCGTCTATGAAGAGAAGGACGACAGCTTCTACATGGGCATCGGCCGCACCCGCGACGATCGCTTCATCACCATCGGCGTGCACAGCACCGTGTCCTCGGAAGAGCGCTACGCGCCGGCCAGCGACCCGACCACCTTCACCGTACTGGCGCCGCGCCAGCGTGACGTCGAGTACGACGCCGACCACTACGATGGCCGCTGGGTGATCCGCACCAACGATGGCGCGAAGAACTTCAAGCTGGTCACCGCGCCGACCGATGCCACCTCCCGCGCGCAGTGGAAGGACTGGATCGCGCACGACGATGCGGTGTTCATCGAAGGCTTCGAGCTGTTCGATGCGTACACCGCCATCGCCGAACGTTCCGAAGGCCTGGAGCGCATCCGCCTGCTGTTCAAGGATGGCCGCAGCGATTACGTGAAGGCCGACGAGCCGGCGTATTCGATGGGCCTGGGCGACAACACCGAGGCCGATACGCCGTGGCTGCGTTACGTCTACACCTCGATGACCACCCCGACCACGGTGTTCGAACTGAATACCGCCACCGGCGAGCGCCGCCAGCTGAAGGTGCAGCCGGTGATCGGCTATGACGCCTCGAAGTACGAAACCGACCGCGTCTGGATCACCGCGCGCGACGGGGTGAAGGTGCCGGTGTCGCTGGTCTACCGCAAGGGCTACCAGAAGGATGGCACGGGCGCGCTGTTCCAGTACGCCTACGGCAGCTACGGCATGTCGATGGACCCGTACTTCAACCAGACGGCGGTGAGCCTGCTCGACCGTGGCGTGGTGTATGCCATCGCCCATATCCGCGGTGGCCAGGAGATGGGCCGCGACTGGTACGAGAACGGCAAGCTGCTGCACAAGCAGAACACCTTCAACGACTTCATCGACGTCACCCGCGGCCTGGTTGCCCAGGGCTGGGCGGCGAAGGATCGCGTCGCCGCCTCCGGTGGCAGCGCCGGTGGCCTGCTGATGGGCGCGGTGGCCAACCAGGCGCCGCAGGATTACCGGGTGATGGTGGCGCAGGTGCCGTTCGTCGACGTGGTCACCACGATGCTCGACCCGACCATCCCGCTGACCACCAACGAGTACGACGAGTGGGGCAACCCGGAGCAGAAGCCGTACTACGACTACATGCTGTCCTACTCGCCCTACGACAACGTCAAGCAGCAGGCCTATCCGGCGCTGTTCGTCGGTACCGGCCTGTGGGATTCGCAGGTGCAGTACTGGGAACCGGCCAAGTGGGTGGCCAAGCTGCGTGATGACAACACCGGCCATTACCCGATCGTGTTCCGCACCAACATGGAAGCTGGCCACGGCGGCAAGTCCGGGCGCTTCCAGCGTTACCGCGAGCTGTCCGAGTCGTACGCGTTCGTGCTGCAGCAGCTGGGCATCGTCCAGCCTTGATCGCGACAGGGTGCCGGGCACTGCCTGGCACCCTGAACCGGTATCCTTGCGGCCATGACCGCACCTGCGCCACCGCCTCCGGATGACACCCCGCCACCGCGCGTGGTGCGTTTCCGCTGGGCGTGGTGGCTGCTGGCCTACGCCAGCTTGGGCACCGGCATCGTCGGCATCTTCGTGCCGGGCCTGCCGACCACCGTATTCATCCTGATTTCGGCCTGGGCCGCCTCGCGCGGCTCCGAGCGCCTGCACAACTGGCTGCTGCAGCACCCGCGCTTCGGCCCGGCCATCGCCAACTGGCAGGCGCACGGCGCCGTCAGCCGCTACGGCAAGTGGATGGCCACGATCACCATGGCCGTGTGCGCCGGCATCATGCTGTGGTGCGTGCCGATCGCCTGGGTGAAGTGGTTCTCCATCGGCAGCATGGCCGTGGTGGCAATCTGGCTGTGGACGCGCCCGCTGCCGCCACCGGCGGGGTAAAGTCGACCGTTGGTCGACTGCTCTCCCGGCCGCCGGCGAAAACCCCGCGCTGCGCGCGATAGTCGACCAACGGTCGACTCTACCTACCGCTCAGCCGCCAATGGCTATACTCGGGCGCATGAAGATCCCCCATCGCAACGCCATCCTGATTCCGCTGGCAGCGGCCTCGCTGCTGTTCCTGTCCGCCTGTGGCAACAAGGGCCCGCTGGTACTGCCGCAGAAGCCGGTGCCGGTGGAAGAGACGGTCGAACCGGCCGCCGCGCCCGAAGCCACCCCGGAAGCCACGCCCGAAGCGACCCAGCCGACCAGCGACGGCAGCCCCTCGGTCACCCCGGACCCGATCAAGCCGGTGGACGGTGGGAATGAGTAAGGCCGGCTCCACGGCCCTGCGCTTCAGCAAGATGCACGGCGCGGGCAACGATTTCGTAGTGATCGACCTGCGCGACGGCACGCCGCCGCCCACCCCGCAGCTGGCCGCGCGCCTGGCCGACCGCCATACCGGCGTGGGCTGCGACCAGATCCTGACCATCGAGGCCCCGCGCGCGGAAGGCTCGGTGGCGTCCTACCGGATCTGGAATGCCGATGGCTCCAATTCCGAACAGTGCGGCAACGGCGCGCGCTGCATTGCGGCCTGGCTGGTGCGCGAGGGCAGTGCGCAGGGCGAGCGCTTCGTGATCGACAGCCCGCTGGCCAGCCACGACGTGCAGGTGCTGGGCGATGGCCGCTTCTCGGTGGCCATGGGCGTGCCGGCGTTCGAGCCGACGCAGGTTCCGCTGGTGGGCTTCGCCCATCCGCGCGACGAGTACCTGATGCCGTTGCAGGGCGAAACCGTGCGTTTCTCGGCGGTGTCGATGGGCAACCCGCACGCGGTCATCGAAGTGGGCCTGATCGATGCCGCACCGGTCGAGCGCGTCGGCTCGCTGCTGCAGCAGCATGCGTCGTTCCCGCAGTCGGTCAACGTGGGCTTCGCCCAGGTGATCGGCCCGGACCACGCGCGCCTGCGCGTGTACGAGCGGGGCGTCGGCGAAACCCTGGCCTGCGGCAGCGGTGCCTGTGCCGCCGCCGTCACCCTGATGCAGCGCGGCCGCCTGCAGAGCGATGCACGCATCAGCCTGCCCGGTGGCGAACTTCGCATCCAGTGGCCGGGCGACGGCCAGCCGGTGGTGATGGCCGGCCCGACCGCATTCGTCTTCGAAGGGGAGTGGACCGCATGAGTGAGACCGTCGACAAGCTCGGGGGCCATGACGTCGCTGCGTGGTTGCGGCGGCATCCGGGCTTCCTCAAGCAGTTCCCCGACCTGGCCCTGACCCTGGTGGTGCCGCGCGATGACGGCCCCACCGCGTCGCTGGCCAGCTACCAGCTGGAAGTGCTGCGCGAGAAGAACCGCGAGCTGGCGCGACGGTTGGCCGACCTGGGCGCGACCGCACAGGTCAACGAGCGGTTGGCGGTGCGCACGCACCAGCTGACCCTGGCCCTGATGAAGCAGGACACCGCCGCTGACACCCTGCGTGCAATGGCGGCGTCGCTGCAGGAAGATTTTGCCGGCGACCTGGTGCGCCTGGTGGTGCACGCGCCGGTGGCCGGGCTGGAGCAGGCCGAGTGGCTGCAGGTGATCGCCGCCGACGATGCCCAGCTGGGCCCGTTCCGCGATTGCCTGAAGGACGGCGAGCCGATCTGCGGGCGCCTGCAGCCGGAAAAGAACGCGGTGCTGTACGGCGCGCGCAGCGACGAGGTGCAGACCACCGCACTGCTGCCGTTGCCCGGCATCGGCCTGATCGCCGTCGGCAGCCACGATGCCAACCGCTTCTACCCGGGCATGGGCACGCTGTTCCTGCGCATGATGGGCGATGCGCTGGTGGCTGGCCTGAAGCGCTTCGAGCGCTGAGCCGGGCCGCACGACGATGAGCGCGGTTCAGCACTTCCTGCAGCACCTGCAGGTGGAACGGCGGATGTCGGCGCACACGCTCGATGCCTACCGCCGCGACCTGGATGCACTGTCGGTCTGGGTCGAACCGCGCGGGGTGGCCGTGGAAGCCCTGGACGCCGAAACGCTGCGCCAGTTCGTCGCCGACGAGCACCGCCGCGGGCTGTCGGCCAAGAGCCTGCAGCGCCGGCTGTCGGCCTGCCGCAGTTTCTACGCCTGGCTGCTCAAGCACGGGCGCATCGAGGTGAGCCCCGCAGCCACCCTGAAGGCGCCACGCGCACCGCGGCGCCTGCCGCAGGTGCTCGATGCCGATGAAGCCGTGCAACTGGTCGAGCTGGAGCCGGAAGGCGAACTCGGCCGCCGCGACCGCGCGCTGCTGGAACTGTTCTATTCCTCCGGCCTGCGCCTGAGCGAAGTGTGTGCGCTGACCTGGCGCGACCTGGATTTCGACAGCGGCCTGGTCAACGTGCTGGGCAAGGGCAACCGCCAGCGCCGGGTGCCGTTTGGCCGCCCCGCACGCGAAGCGCTGCTGGCCTGGCGCGCGGAAAGCGGCGGTGGCCCGGCGACGCCGGTGTTCCCCGGCCGCAACGGGCCGATCAGCCAGCGTGCGGTGCAGATCCGCATCCGCCAGCTGGCCCAGCGCCAGGGCCTGTTCAAGCACGTGCACCCGCACATGCTGCGGCACAGTTTCGCCAGCCACATCCTGGAATCGTCCGGCGACCTGCGGGGCGTGCAGGAGCTGCTTGGCCACGCCGACATCGCCACCACCCAGATCTACACCCACCTGGATTTCCAACACCTGGCCAAGGTCTACGACGCCGCGCACCCGCGCGCCAAGCGCCGCAGCAAGGACGGGTAGCGCCGGGCCATGCCCGGCGGGCGCGATGGCCTCATGGCCTCCGCTTGATCTGCATCAGGGCAGGGCGGGGGCGCAGTGGCGCATCGTGGCCGCAGGCCACGAGGAACCGCCGCCATGGCAAAGCCCATTCCGCTGCATCCCAAGCATCCCGAACGTATCTGCTGGGGCTGCGACCGCTACTGCGCGGCCGACGCGCTGGCCTGCGGCAATGGCTCCGGCCGCACCCAGCACCCCATCGAAACCCAAGGCGAGGACTGGTACCTCGCCTGGGGCATCGAACCCAATCCGGATCGGCCTTCGCATGCCAAGCGCTGAACGGCAGCCATCCGCGCAGGCTTGATCGCTCCCGGCGCTGTCCCCATGTCCCGTGAACAGCTATCGGAGGCCGCATGGACCCCAGTCAGAATCCCAATGTTTTCCACGCCACCACCATCGTCTGCGTGCGCCGCGGCGACCACGTGGCCATTGCCGGTGATGGCCAGGTCACCCTCGGCCACACGGTGATGAAGGGCAATGCGCGCAAGGTGCGCCGCCTCGGCCGCGACGGCCAGGTGCTGGCCGGCTTCGCCGGTGCCGCCGCCGATGCTTTCACCCTGTTCGAGCTGTTCGAGGCCAAGCTGGAAAAGCATGGCCAGCTGCAGCGCGCGGCCGTCGAGCTGGCCAAGGATTGGCGTACCGAACGCCGCCTGGGCAAGCTGGAAGCCCTGCTGGCGGTGGCCGACAAGGAAACCTCGCTGATCATCAGCGGCACCGGTGATGTGATCGAGCCGGAGGACGGCATCATCGCCATCGGTTCCGGTGGTTCCTATGCCCTGTCGGCCGCGCGCGCACTGATGGCGCACACCGAACTGGATGCGCGCACGATTGCCAGCGAAGCGATCGGCATCGCCGGCGACATCTGCATCTACACCAACCGCAACGTGGTGGTCGAGGAGCTGTAACGCTCCCCGATCCGCCGGGCATGGCCCGGCGCTACCGACAACGAATTCGTGAGCACATCCATGTCGAAGATCGAAGTTTCCTCCGCCACCATGACCCCGCGCGAGATCGTGCAGGAACTGGACCGGCACATCGTCGGCCAGCACGACGCCAAGCGCGCGGTGGCCATCGCCCTGCGCAACCGCTGGCGCCGCATGCAGCTGGTGCCTGAGCTGCGCAATGAAGTGATGCCGAAGAACATCCTGATGATCGGCCCTACCGGTGTCGGCAAGACCGAGATCGCGCGCCGCCTGGCCACCCTGGCCAACGCGCCGTTCGTGAAGGTCGAAGCGACCCGCTTCACCGAAGTGGGCTACGTCGGCAAGGACGTCGAGCAGATCATCCGCGACCTGGCCGATACCGCGGTCAAGCTTTACCGCGAGCAGGCCAAGGTGCGCGTGCGTACCCAGGCCGAAGAGCGCGCCGAAGACCGCATCCTCGACGCACTGCTGCCGCGCCGCAGCGGCGGCATCGGTTTCGACCCGGAAGTGGCCCGCAACGAGCCGTCGGCGCAGGACAACGAGACCCGCATCAAGTTCCGCAAGATGCTGCGTAACGGCGAGCTGGACGATCGCGAGATCGAGCTCGACCTGGCGGCCAACGTCAGCATGGACATCATGACCCCGCCGGGCATGGAAGAAATGGGCCAGCAGCTGAAGTCGATGTTCGCCAACCTCGGCGGCGGCGCCAAGGCGCACAAGCGCACGCTGACCATCAAGGCCGCGCGCCCGCTGCTGGTGGAAGAAGAAGCCGGCAAGCTGGTCAACGAGGACGATATCCGCACCGCGGCGATCGAAGCCTGCGAACAGCACGGCATCGTCTTCATCGACGAGATCGACAAGGTTGCCAAGCGTGGCGATAACGTGGGCGGTGGTGATGTGTCCCGCGAAGGCGTGCAGCGCGACCTGCTGCCGCTGGTGGAAGGCTCCAATGTGTCCACCAAGTACGGCACGATCAAGACCGACCACATCCTGTTCATTGCCTCGGGCGCGTTCCACCTGGCCAAGCCCAGCGACCTGATTCCGGAACTGCAGGGTCGTTTCCCGATCCGCGTGGAGCTGGGCGCACTGAGCAAGAACGACTTCGTGCGCATCCTGACCGAGCCGAAGGCCGCGCTGACCAAGCAGTACGAAGCGCTGCTGGCCACCGAAGGCGTCAAGGTCAGCTTCACCGCCGATGCCATCGACCGCCTGGCCGAGATCGCCTTCCAGGTGAACGAGCGCCAGGAAAACATCGGCGCCCGCCGCCTGCACACCGTGCTGGAACGCCTGCTGGATTCGCTCAGCTACGAGGCGCCGGACCGCGACGGCGAAACCCTGGCCATCGACAGCGCCTACGTCGATGCACACCTGGGCGAGCTGGTGCAGGACCCGGACCTGAGCCGCTACATCCTGTAATGCAGAAGGCCGCCGAAAGGCGGCCTTTTCGTTTGCGCGTACGGCATCCACGCATGGCGTGGATCTACTGCCGGGCTATGCCGGGTGGCTTTCCTTCCGGCGTGCATTGCATCGAACGCAGGCCGCGCTTCGCGCTCGCCGGGCCATGCCCGGCGGCTTTCCTTCCGGTGTGCACTGCATCGAACGCAGGCTGCGCTTCGCGCTCGCCGGGCATGGCCCGGCGCTACCAATGTGGAAGGGTCGCGGTAGCGCCGGGCCATGCCGGGTGGCTTTCCTTCCGGCGTGCATTGCATCGAACGCAGGCCGCGCTTCGCGCTCGCCGGGCATGGCCCGGCGCTACCAATGCGTGAGCGGCGCGGTAGCGCCGGGCCATGCCCGGCGGCAGCCACCGCTACGGCAGCGGCTCGGGAATCGAGCCCGGCACGAACACGCCTTCCTTCACGTAGGCGGTCAGCGTCATGTCCAGCGCGAGCATGCCGTCGCGCTTGAGGTCCATCAGTTCCGGTTCGACCATCGCCCCGTGCAGCACGCCCAGCACGGTGGCGTGCAGCATGCGTGCGGCGATCTTCGGGTCGGCGCCATCGCGCAGCTGGCCCAGGTCCTGCGCCCGGCGCAGGGCGCGCTCCATCCGGTCCAGCGCATCGCGGAACCCGGACTGCTGCAGCTCGGCCAGCGCCCGGCTTTCCGAGGAAGCATCGCTGCGCAGCATGATTTCCATGGTCTTGCGCAGGCGCTCGTCTTCGGACAGTTCGATGAACGAGTAGATCATCACCGCGCGCAGGTCGTGGATCGGCGTCCGCCGTTCGTCGCTGGAGGTGCGCTCCAGTTCCTGCATGAAGGGCAGGTGCACCCGCTGGATGATCGCGGCCAGCACCTCGGTCTTGTTCTTGAAGTGCCAGTAGACCGCGCCACGGGTATAGCCGGCGCGGGCGCCGATCATCTCCAGCGTGGTCCGGGCCACGCCGTGTTCATGGAAGCAGGCCTCGGCAGCATCAAGGATGCCTACGCGGGTTGCCTCGGTGTCTTCTTTGGTCTTGCGCGCCATGGGTCGGAGAGTGGGTACCAGTGCCGGTGAAACCTGGCTGAATTGTATCGCTTTACAAACAAACAAGCATGTATGTATATTTCGCCCCCATGCTCCCCGTCGTGTATGCGCGCTGGCTGATGCCTGCGCCGTGCGCGGGGATGCCTGCCCGCTGCGACAACCGCGCCCCCGGACCGGGATGCGGCTGCGTATCACGGCAAGCTGAGAATCTTTTCCCTTCCCCGAGCCCCAGCCCCATGCCCCTGACCCGAATCCGCCCCTTCCTGCTGTCGCTGGTCATCGCCGCGACCGTGGCCGCCTGCGGTGGCCAACCCGAACAGCCCCAGCAAGGCCCCGGCCAGGTGACCGTGGTCACCCTGAAGTCGGAAAGCGTGGGCCTGACCCGCGAACTGCCGGGCCGCACCAATGCCTTCCTGGTGGCCGAAGTCCGGCCGCAGGTCAGTGGCATCGTCGCCAAGCGCCTGTTCACTGAAGGCGGCCTGGTGAAGGAAGGGCAGCCGCTGTACCAGATCGAAGACGCCAGCTACCGCGCCCAGGCCAACAGCGCCCGCGCCCAGCTGGCCCGTGCCGAGGCCACCGCCAACGCCGCGCGCCTGAGCGCCAAGCGCATCACCGAGCTGGCCAAGGTCGATGCGGTCAGCCAGCAGGACCTGGAAAACGCCGTCGCCACGCAGAAGCAGGCCGAGGCCGACGTCGGTGCCGCCAAGGCCGCGCTGGACGCGGCCAACGTCACCCTCGGCTATGCCCGCATCACCGCGCCGATCAGCGGCCGCATCGGCAAGTCCAGCGTCACCCAGGGCGCGCTGGTCAGTGTTGGCCAGGCCGACGCGCTGGCCACCGTGCAGCAGCTCACCCCGATCTACGTCGACCTGACCCAGTCCTCGGCCGAGCTGCTGCAGCTGCGCCGCGAACTGGCCGCTGGCCGCCTGCAGGACAACCAGACCCTGCCGGTCACCATCCTGCTGGAAGACGGCAGCGAGTTCCCGCACAAGGGCGCGCTGGAGTTCTCCGAAGTGAGCGTCGACCCGACCACCGGCAGCTACGCGCTGCGGGTGAAGGTGGACAACCCCGAGGGCCTGCTGATGCCGGGCATGTACGTGCGCGCGGTGATCGGCGGCGGCGTGCGCGCCGATGCCGTGCTGGTGCCGATGCAGGGCATCGCCCGCGATGCCAAGGGCGATACCAGCGCCATGGTGGTCGGCAAGGACAACAAGGTCGAAGTGCGCCCGGTGAAGGTCAGCCGCGCGCTGGCCGACAAGTGGCTGGTCGAGGACGGCCTGCAGCCGGGTGACAAGGTCATCGTCGAAGGCCTGCAGAAGATCGGCCCCGGCATGCCCGTGCAGGCCACCGAGAAGGGCGCCGCCCCGGCACAGCCGGACGCCGCCCCGCAGCCTGCCGCCCAGCCGGCCGGCGAAGCGAAGTAAGCGGAGAATTCCATGGCACGTTTTTTCATTGATCGACCCATCTTCGCGTGGGTGATCGCCATCATCATCATGCTGGCCGGTGCGCTGGCGGTGATGAAGCTGCCGGTGTCGATGTATCCCGAGGTCGCCCCGCCGGCCGTCGAGATCAGCGCCACCTACCCGGGTGCATCGGCCAAGGTGGTCGAGGACTCGGTGACGCAGATCATCGAGCAGAACATGAAGGGCCTGGACGGCCTGATCTACTTCTCCTCCAACAGCTCGGCCAACGGCCAGGCCACCATCACCCTCACCTTCGAAGCCGGCACCAACCCGGACATCGCCCAGGTGCAGGTGCAGAACAAGCTGCAGCTGGCCATGCCGCTGCTGCCGCAGGAAGTGCAGCGGCAGGGCATCAACGTGGCCAAGTCCAGCAGCGGCTTCCTGCAGGTGCTCGGCTTCGTGTCCAACGACGGCAGCATGGATGCCAACGACATCGCCGACTACGTGGGCTCCAATGTGGTCGACACGCTCAGCCGCGTGCCGGGCGTGGGCAACATCCAGGTGTTCGGTGGCAAGTACGCCATGCGCATCTGGCTGGACCCGAACAAGCTGCACACCTACAAGCTGTCGGTCGATGAAGTGACCGCGGCGATCACCGCACAGAACGCACAGGTGGCCATCGGCCAGCTGGGCGGCGCGCCGTCGGTGAAGGGCCAGCAGCTCAACGCCACCATCAACGCGCAGGACCGCCTGCAGACCCCGGAACAGTTCCGCAACATCCTGGTGCGTGGCGGCACCGATGGCAGCGAACTGCGCCTGGGCGACGTCGCCCGTGTCGAACTGGGTGCGGAAAGCTACGACTTCGTTACCCGCTACAACGGCAAGCCGTCCACCGGCATCGCCATCACCCTGGCCACCGGCGCCAACGCGCTGGCCACCGCTGAGGGCGTGCGCACCGCGCTGGACGAAATGAAGGCCAGCTTCCCGGCCGGGCTGGAAACCGTCGTGCCCTACGACACCACCCCGTTCGTGCAGGTCTCGATCAAGGGCGTCATCAAGACCCTGATCGAAGCGATCGTGCTGGTGTTCGTGGTGATGTACCTGTTCCTGCAGAACTTCCGCGCCACCTTGATTCCGACCATCGCTGTGCCGGTGGTGCTGCTGGGCACCTTCGGCGTGCTGGCCATGCTCGGCTTCTCGGTCAACATGCTGACCATGTTCGCCATGGTGCTGGCCATCGGCCTGCTGGTGGACGATGCCATCGTGGTGGTGGAGAACGTCGAGCGCATCATGTCCGAAGAGGGCCTGTCGCCGCTGGAAGCCACCCGCAAGTCGATGGGCCAGATCACCGGCGCGCTGGTGGGCATCGGCCTGGTGCTGTCGGCGGTGTTCGTGCCGATGGCCTTCATGAGCGGCTCCACCGGCATCATCTACCGCCAGTTCTCGGCCACGATCGTCTCGGCCATGGCGCTGTCGGTGCTGGTGGCCATCGTGCTGACCCCGGCGCTGTGCGCGACCATGCTCAAGCCGCTGAAGAAGGGCGAGCACCATGTCGCCCACAGCGGCCTGCTGGGCCGTTTCTTCAACGGCTTCAACCGTGGCTTCGACCGTTCCAGCGAAACCTACCAGCGCGGCGTGAAGGGCATCATCCATCGCCCGTGGCGCTTCATGGGCATCTTCGTGGCCCTGGCCGTGGTGATGGGCGTGCTGTTCGCGCGCCTGCCCAGCTCGTTCCTGCCCAATGAAGACCAGGGCATCATGATGGCGCTGGTGCAGACCCCGGTCGGCGCCACCCAGGAACGTACCCTGGAGGCGATGGCCAAGCTGGAAGACCACTTCCTGAAGAACGAAGCCGATGCGGTCGAGTCCATCTTCGCCGTGCAGGGCTTCAGCTTCGCCGGCATGGGCCAGAACGCGGGCATGGCCTTCGTCAAGCTGAAGGACTGGAAGGAGCGCGACGCCGACCACAGCGTGGGTGCGATCACCGGGCGTGCAATGGGCGCGCTGGGCCAGATCAAGGACGCCTTCATCTTCGCCTTCCCGCCGCCGGCCATGCCGGAGCTGGGCATCGGTTCGGGTTACACGTTCTTCCTGAAGGACACCAGCGGCAAGGGCCACGACGCCCTGCTGGCCGCGCGCAACCAGCTGCTGGGTGCAGCGGGCCAGAGCAAGCTGCTGGCCAACGTGCGCCCCAACGGCCAGGAAGACACGCCGCAGCTGCGCATTGACGTGGACGTGGAAAAGGCCAACGCCCTGGGCTTGTCGGTCAGCTCGATCAACAACACCCTGGCCGCGGCGTGGGGCAGCAGCTACATCGATGACTTCATCGACCGTGGCCGCGTCAAGCGCGTGTACGTGATGGCCGATGCACCGTTCCGCATGAATCCGGACGACTTCAACGTCTGGTCGGTGAAGAACGGGCAGGGCGAGATGGTGCCGTTCAGTGCCTTCGCCTCCAAGCGCTGGGACTACGGTTCGCCGCGCCTGGAACGCTACAACGGCGTGTCGGCGATGGAGATCCAGGGCGAGCCCGCCGCGGGCGTGGCTTCCGGTGATGCCATGGCCGAGATCGAGCGCATCGCCAAGGATCTGCCGCCGGGCTTCGACATCGAATGGACCGCGCTGTCCTACCAGGAGCGCCAGGCCGGTTCGCAGACGCCGCTGCTGTACACGCTGTCGCTGCTGATCGTGTTCCTGTGCCTTGCTGCCCTGTATGAAAGCTGGAGCGTGCCGACCTCGGTGCTGCTGGTGGCGCCGCTGGGCATCCTCGGCGCAGTGCTGGCCAACACCTTCCGCGGCATGGAGCGCGACATCTACTTCCAGGTGGCGATGCTGACCACGGTGGGCCTGACCAGCAAGAACGCGATCCTGATCGTCGAATTTGCCAAGGAAAATCTGGAGAAGGGCGCGGGCCTGATCGAAGCGACGATGCATGCGGTGCGCGACCGCCTGCGCCCGATCATCATGACCTCGCTGGCGTTCGGCCTGGGCGTGCTGCCGCTGGCCATCGCCTCCGGTGCAGGCTCCGGTGCGCAGCGCGCCATCGGTACCGGCGTGCTGGGCGGCATGCTGGTGGGCACCGTGATGGGTGTGTTCTTCATCCCGCTGTTCTTCGTGGTGGTGCAGCGCGTGTTCAACCGCAACAAGGGCAACGGGGGTGGCACGCCGCCGGCCCCGCGCGATGATGCTGCCCATGGAGGTTCCCATGAATAAGACCCCCTTGCTGCTGGCGCTCGTCGCCAGCCTGGGCCTGGCCGGCTGTTCGTCCCTGGCGCCGAAGGACACCGCCGTTGCTCCGGGCATTCCGGCGCAGTGGCCGGCCGAGGCCAGCCAGGGCGAAGTCACCGATGTTGCTGCACTGGGCTGGCGTGACTTCTTCGCCGATGAACGCCTGCAGCAGGTGATCGGCCAGGCGCTGGACAACAACCGCGACCTGCGCGTGGCCGTGCTGAACGTGGAAAAGGCACGCGGCCAGTACCGCGTGCAGCGCGCCGACCGCGTGCCCGGCCTGGCCGCCACCGGCCAGATGGAACGGCAGGGCACCAATGCGGGCGTCACCGAGCAGTTCACCGCCGGCGTGGGCGTGGCCGACTTCGAGCTGGATCTGTTCGGCCGCGTGCGCAACCTCAGCGAATCTGCGTTGCAGCAGTACTTCGCCGTGGCCGCCAACCGCCGCAACGCGCAGCTGAGCCTGGTGGCCGAGACCGCCACCGCCTGGCTGACCTACGGTGCCGATGCGCAGCAGCTGAGGATTTCCGAGGCTACGCTGAAGACCTACGAGGATTCGCTGCGCCTGGCCGAAGCCCGCCATGAACGCGGCGGCAGTTCCGGTCTGGAACTGAGCCAGACCCGCACGCTGGTGGAAACCGCGCGTACCGATGCCGCCCGCCTGCGCGGGCAGCTGGCCCAGGACCGCAACGCGCTGGCGCTGCTGGCCGGTGGCCAGGTCGATGCGGACCTGCTGCCGGACAGCATCGAACCGCAGCTGCTGGCCCTGGCCCCGCCGCCGGCGGGCCTGCCCAGCGACGTGCTGCTGCAGCGCCCGGACATCATGGCCGCCGAACACCAGCTGCTGGCGGCCAACGCCAACATCGGTGCCGCGCGCGCCGCGTTCTTCCCCAGCATCACCCTGACCGGCAGCATCGGCAGTGGCTCGGGCGAACTGTCCAATCTGTTCGACAGCGGCACCCGCGTGTGGAGTTTCCTGCCGAAGATCACCCTGCCGATCTTCCAAGGGGGCAAGCTGCGCGCGAACCTGGCCGTGGCCAATGCGGACCGCGATATCGCCCTGGCGCAGTACGAGAAGGCGATCCAGAGCGGATTCCGCGAAACCTCCGACGCGCTGGCGCTGAACGTCAGCCTGGACGAGCAGGTGAGCGCGCAGCAGCGCCTGGTGGATGCGGCCGAAACGGCCAACCGCCTGTCGCAGGCCCGCTATGACGCTGGCCTGGACAGCTTCGTGACCCTGCTGGACGCACGCCGCACCGCCTACAGCGCGCAGCAGACGCGCCTGCAGACCGAGCTGGCCCAGCAGACCAACCGCATCACCCTGTACAAGGTGCTGGGCGGCGGCTGGCACGAACGCGGGTAACCCCTGGTAGCGCCGGGCCATGCCCGGCGGCTTTGCTGTTGGCGTTCATTGCATCGCATGCGGGACCGCGCTTCGCACTCGCCGGGCATGGCCCGGCGCTACCAGGCGGGGTGATCCCGGTAGCGCCGGGCCGTGCCCGGCGGCTTTGTTTTTGGCGTTCATTGCATCGCATGCGGGACCGCGCTTCGCACTCGCCGGGCATGGCC